>NZ_JAELTU010000281.1 GCF_016429015.1 Rhizobium sp. ASV20 | reverse complement strand
GGCCTTACCGTCGGGAGTTGCAACGGCTACGGTCATGTCCGATCCGGCTTTCATGGCGTCAAGAAGAGCCGGTTCCACGTTGCCTTCGGCAAGGCAGCCCTGGGATGTACAACGGCTTAGAGGTATGGTGACGCTATATTTGTCACCAACATTGATTTTGATGCCGGGTTTAAGGGCGATTCCAAGTGGCACTGCAATTTGAGTGGCTGTGGCTTTTCCATCCATTGCTAGTGCCATTACGAGGATCACTTGCTTCATATCGGCTGAAAGAACGCTGCCCATGACCTGACAACGCTTGTGACCCTTGGCGATCTCCATGCATTGCAATTGCCAGCTCTTGTTTTTCGACTGTTGCTCCGCTGCCGCAGTTGGAGCGCTCGTTCGGGCAATATGACCAGATTGCGTGGGCTTCGCTCTCTCTTTGGGCTGACCACCGATGACTGCTTCGCCCTGTTGCTCGGCTGGATTATTCAGTATCGGCGACCCGACCGTCGAGCGTGACGCCGGTGTCGAGAACATTGGTCCCGTCGCTTCCTGCCCAATTGCGGCGGATGCACCAACCAAGACTGAAACAATCGCCATCAATGCGCTCTTAAATGCCTTCGGTGCCGTCGACATACAGTTTCTCCGCCAATCTGATTTGTATGGTGTATCTTTCATGGAGATCGCGGCAAGTCAAATGCAATACTTCAAATGAAAATCAAACGCTCTTGATTCCGAATTCGAATAATAAGAGGATCGAGCCGACGCGAAAGTGAGTAATTATGAAAATATACCAAGCAATAGCAGTGTCCGCTCTGTGTACCTGCGCCGTGGTCGGAATTACGTCGGCAGCCCGCTCGCAAGCCTATGTGGATCAGCTTTCCCCGGGCATCGGCGGAGCCTATGTGACACAGACGCCACCGACGGCGCAGCCCGTGCCGGCGCCCAACGGAAAGACGACTTCGCTCGCGCAGCGGGAACGCAAGGGCGCAAAGCCGAAGCCGGCCGCGTATCGACCGTTCCCGACGGTTGGGCGCGGCAGCTCCGCCGTTGTCGGCCCGACAGCAGACAAGGCCGATTGGCCGACGGTTGGGCGGGGCGCAGTCAATCGATAGTCGCGGCCCTTTGGAGGCGTGCGAGCATAGTCGCTGCCTTGCCCGCGCGCGCAGCCGTTCCGCAATTTCAGCGGCATTCTTCCCGCCGATGGCTGACAAGTCCTAATATACATAACGGCCAAGCCGAGCAGCCCGCGACCAGAATTCAGACTATAATTGTCGAATTTTCGGCTCGATCAGCCGTTCGTTGTGCGCCCTTTGTGCGGAGCGCAGCCCGTACGTCGCACGAGATCGGGGTTGGAGACCAGGGCGTTCTATCCCGGTGTATGAATGCGGCACAAAGCTGCACATCAAGGAGATTGGCTAATCTCTGCCTATATGCGGGTTCAAATATAGGTGCAGTTACACCAAGGTAACCATAGTAAATATATATTTAAATCGATATAAATTGAATTGAAAGTTTCGAAATCGCTAATTTATCCGATTTTATTTCGGTTATTTTCGCGAAATCTGCTGTGTTTTACAGATGCACCCAAAAATGAGCGTGTAAATTTACATGCCTTCAGTGATAGGAGGCTGCAAGAAATGTGTGTCTTTGCAAAGGGCGACTTAAACCCAATAACTATGCAGTTTAATCGCCAGATCAGAGAGTAACGCGAAGAAGTATTGTGTTACCGCTCCTGCATTGCGAGAAGCTATATTTGTTGAGTTTGTAAGCTGCGTCGTGCAATTTCGGGGGGAATATGAGAGTTAAATTTGTAACGGTTTCAGTGGCAAGCGCCCTTCTCTTGGCGGGTTGCCAGACCGGACAGAAGCTTGATACGCCTGCCGCAGCGCTGACTTCGGCAACCAAGACAACGGCAAAAGCTGTTACCCTGCCTGCCCCCGAGCAGCCGGTTGACGTTGCCGTCTACGATTTCCCGGACCTCACCGGTCAAGCCAAGCCCAATGACAGTTTCGCGGAATACAGCCGCGCTGTCACGCAGGGCGGGGCGTCGATCTTGATCGACGTTCTGAAAAAGACCGGCAGCGGCGCCTGGTTCCGCGTGGTGGAGCGATCGGGGTTGAAGGACCTTGTTCAGGAACGGACTTTGATCGAAAACACGCAGAAATCATACGGGCAAAAGACGAGCCTTCCTCCGGTGCGCTTCGCTGGCCTCATCCTGGAGGGCGGCATTGTTGGGTATGATTCCAACGAATTGACCGGCGGCGCCGGTGCTCGCTATCTCGGCATTGGCGGTGATGTGCAGTATCGCTCAGATGTTGTGACCGTTGGGCTGCGCGCGGTCAGCGTTCAGACCGGGGAAATCCTGGCGTCGACGACGACGACCAAACAAATCTATTCGGTGGCGGTTCGCGGCAGCGCATACAAGTTTGCGACCGCCAACGAATTGCTGGAAATTGACCTGGGTCAGGCTCGCAATGATCCCGGTGCGCTTGCTGTTCGCGAAGGCATTGAGCTTGCTGTCGTGTCTCTTGCGGTCGACGGCGTCCGCAAGGGCTTGTGGCACCTGAAGGACAGGGCGCAGGAAGCCGAATTCATCAGCAGTTTTGAAAAGAAGTACGCGGCCGCACCCTTGCCGCGTTCGTAGTGTATAGCATCATTCTTATTGTGTAATACAGAGATATGGGAACGTAAATAACGCGGACGGCTTTGTCGTTGTTCCGCGTTTATTGGCGTTTCCTTTTCTCAATTATCAAAGTATGCAATGTATATATCATAATTTAAATGCATACAAAGACATGTGGCGCCCATTTTTGGGTATTTCTATACAGCAATTAACTATCTGTAAATCTTGCAAGACTTGAGCCTTGCCTGATGATAGTCGACGGTGATAGTAAAAAATCCGTTAACGTTTTTCTTTTCGGGACAGCAACAACGCTGACCGAGATTGTTATTGGGGAGAAGCTCATGAAAGTTTCCATAAAGTACGCGGCGCTTCTAGCGGGCGTTGCTGTTATTGGACTTGCCAGCGGCGCTGCCGCACAGCAGGTTGGAAACAAAGCCTTTATCGGCCAGTTGGATGACTACAACTACGCCTATCTGTTCCAGGCTGGTGCGAACGGCCTTGACGGAGGCGCCAACAGCGGCTTTGTTTATCAGTACGGCCATCACAATGTGTTCATGCCTCTGGACAGCCACGGACAGGTTTCCGACGCCCAGCTTGGTGCCAACACCCTTGGTGTCATGCAGCTCGGACAGGATAACTTCATCGGCGGCGTCTTCTCGCAGTCCGGTGCCAATACGGCCGGTCTCGCCCAGTTCGGCAATGGCAACGTAGTCAACCGGTTTGAACAGACCAACGCCAATCGCGGCGCGATCTTCCAGGGCGGCAACCGAAACCTTGCTCAGACCGTTCAGCATGGCGGCTCTAACGATGCTGGTATCGTTCAGATCAACCCATACAGCCTGGCAGACGGCAACTTTGCTTTCAACGATCAGGAAGCGGGCGCCACTCAAGCGACCGATGGTTCGTTTGAAGGTATCCTGCAGCTCGGATCGAAGAACTCGGGTGTCAACACCCAAGCCTCTCAGCTAGGCTCCAACGCGACGATCTTGCAGGTCGGTTCGAACAATTCCGCTGCCAACACGCAGGTGCTCAACACCTATAACAGCCCGGCGCAGATTGCGGCCTGGGGTGTAGGCAAGGATGACCATGCCGTCATCGAGCAGTATGGCACATTCAATGAAGCGCTGAATGTTCAGGATTCGAGCACTCACAGCAATGTCGGTATCCTCCAGGACGGAGATAAGAACAAGGCCACGAACTACTATATCGGTGGAACGGACCATGTCGGTACGATCGCTCAGTTCGGCACCTCGAATTCCGGAACGAATTTGAGCGTCGATGGCACCGGCAATGCAGCTTCTGTCCTGCAGGTCGGAACCAGCAACAGTGGCGGCAATCTGCAGACCACGGGTGTCCACAAGACCGCGAGAATCGCACAGAATGGCACCAGCAATGTCGCAGCGAACGATCAGAGCCAGTATACCGGCCCAGGCGGCAAAATTGATGGCAGCAATCTCAATGCTGGTATCGTGCAGAGCGGTACGTCCAACAACGGCCTGAACACCCAGCACGGCCAGGATGACAATGCCGGCATTCTGCAGAAGGGCACGGGTAACAAGGCAGGCAATTCTCAGCTCGGCACGAGCCTGAATGCCGGCATCGTTCAGGACGGCACCGCAAACGTCGCCGCCAACGCCCAGAATGCGAATTCCAGCAAGGCGCTGATTGGTCAGTCCGGCCATGATAATACCGCCACCAACATTCAGACCGGTGGAACGCTTAACGGTGCAACCGTCCTTCAGAGCAATGCCTTTAACAAGGCTTTGAATATTCAGAACGGCGACACCAGCTCGAATGCCGTGATCGGCCAGTCGGGCGTGACCAATGTCGGCGGCAATACGCAGTCGGCATCCAAGAACTCGAATGCGTCGATTCTCCAAACCGGCGACAACAATACCGGTGCGAACGCTCAGACGCTTGCGTCAGCATCGAATGCGACGATCGTCCAGGCTGGCGTGGGCGGCCAGGCCGGCAACGGCCAGACCAACGTGGCGAACGCCGATGCGACCATCGTGCAAGGCGGACAGAACGGTACCGCTTTGAACGTCCAGACCAAGCTGGACGGGTCGAAGGCCTTTATCGGTCAGGCGGGTCTCAGCAATATCGCCGGCAACACCCAGAATGCCGCGAACGGCTCCAACGCCGTGATCCTTCAGGGCGCCGGCGGCTACAATCAGGCAGCCAACCTTCAGGACAACGTCACAAAGGCGGATGCCCTGATTGCCCAGACGGGGCTTCGCAATATCGCCGGCAACGTCCAGCAGGCAAATAGCGCGAGCGTTTCTGCTGCCATCGCACAGGATGGCAATGACAACCGCGCATCCAACACCCAGGGAGCAACCCAGACCGTCAGCACTGCGTTCCCCCTGCTTGACGTCGATGGGCGTGATAAGCGCGGCACCGGTTTCGTGACGTCAGGCAGCAAGGCTTCGGGATCAGGATCCGCTCCCGTCCAGGCTTCCGCAGCAGTTATCGCCCAGTCTGGTAACCGCAACACTGCGGCGAATTCTCAAGTCGGTCAGCTTGTAACTCCTGCGAAAGTTACGCTTTCTCAGACCGTTACAGGTTACTACCGGAACCAGAAGCTCGGCTCGGCAGATTTCAGCAGCACTGTGAACAACCCGCTTGGTGAGATCAATGTCCCGACGACCGCGTCTGCCGCGGGCATTGTGCAGTCCGGCGATGACAACACGGCCTATAACTTCCAGACGGTTACGGTTGGGGCCTTGGCCGCAACGGTTCAGTTGGGCAACAATAACGCCGCCCTGACCAGCCAGACGGCGTCCATCGGTGTCGTCGGCGCCACCACTCAGAAGGGTAACCGCAACGGTGCGGTCATCGCCCAGCAGCAGCAGGTCGGGTCGGCAGCCGGCATCATCCAGGTTGGCGACGACAACACTGCATCAACCGCGCAGGTTGACAGCCTGGTTGGCACCGGAAATCTGGCCCTGACGGTTCAGAGCGGCAAGCAGAACAAGGCCTACACC
>NZ_JAELTU010000280.1 GCF_016429015.1 Rhizobium sp. ASV20 | reverse complement strand
GATGCCGGGCAGATCGCAGACGACATTGATGCCGCAATCGACGAGGTGGGTCGCCGGCCCGACGCCCGAGCGCATGAGGATAGCAGGTGTTGCCAGCGCGCCGGACGACAGGACGACCCGAGCCGCCGAGAGTGCCTCGCGCACGTTGCCGCGCACCGCGACCACACCTGTCGCCCGACCTGCCTCGATGAGAATGCGTGAGACAGTCGTCTCCGTGCGAATTTCCAGGTTCGGTCGCCTGCGGACATCCGGCGTCAAATAGGCCCATGCCGTGCTGACACGCCTGGCCCTTTCATCCATGTTGACAGCCATTTCGAAAACGCCCTCCTGCCAGGCGCCGTTCTGGTCCGGCAGGAAGGGAATTCCCCTCGTTTCGCAGATTGCCAGCATCGCCCGGGTGAACGGCGTCCAGAGCACCTCGCCTCGCCGGCGGATCGGGAACGGGCCGGTCTTTCCATGAAGCTCGTTGTCGATGTCGAGATCACGTTCGAGCTTTTTGAAATACGGGAGGCATTCGGCCCATGACCAGCCTTCGACACCCATCTCGCCCCATTCATCATAATCGTGAGGCCCACCACGATTGGCGCCTATACCGTTGATCGCCGAGCCGCCGCCAAGCACCTTGGCCTGCTCATAGCGGGCCGCCTTCGCCTCGGGTCGGTTCGAGCCGGTATAGGGAAACGATGCCTTCAGCCCCGACCAGGTATATGTCGGATTGGAATAAGCGACACCGGGATAGGGATTGGCGAGATCCGGAAATTGCTCCGGCGTCGGAGCATCGATGCCGGCCTCCAGCAGGATCACGCGAACGGAAGGATCTTCGGTCAATCGTGACGCGAGAACGCAACCTGCGGAACCGCCGCCGACGATAATGTAGTCCACGCAATTGGTAGTCACTGCATTCATGGCGATAATTCCTGGATGGCCGGAGAAGGTTGAATTGAATGGCACCCGCCTCAGAGTGCCATTCCAGCAAAGCGATTGATGGCTGCTCGGTCGTGCTTCGGCGGCTGACAAGGCCCGCGCAACCGACCGGCGGTTCCCACAGCCTTTGCGAATGGCAGCTTTCGGCCACCGAGGCAGCGTCCCCTGCTTATCCCATGCCGGTTGGTGGCCATCGATGCTCCCTCGTCCTGATGCCAAGCCAATGTTTGGCGGAACCTTTTTATCGGGTGATGTCGATTGTCATCGTTTTGAGGTCACACATCTCGACAAGAGTATGCCGACCGCCGGTGCGGCCAAGGCCACTTTCCGTGCCTGCAGCACCGCCGGCAGGGATATGCGGCTCCCAATAGCAACTCTTCTCGTTGACGTTGACGATGCCGCAGCGCAGGCTTTCGGTATAGAAGAACGCCTTCTTGATCGAGTTGGTGAAGACGGAGGCGTTCAGCCCGTAGGGGCTGGAGGCCGCAAGCTCAAGCGCCTCTTCGTCCGTCTCGAAGGTCAGGACAGGCGCAACCGGTCCGAAGGACTCCTCGCGATTGAGCAGACTGTCCCGTGTCAGGCCGGTCACGACGGTGGGTTCGAAGTAAAGATTGGTCGGCAGGCCGGCGGCGATATTGCCGCCCTTGACGATGCTTGCCTTGCGCTCAGCCGCATCGGCCATATGGCTCAGCATCTTGTCGAGCGCCGTCGCATTGTTGATCGGGCCCATCGTCGTTGCCGGATCGAAGGGATCGCCCATGCGGACTTTTTCCGCGGCCTTTATCAGCCCTTCGACGAAACGGTCGTGAACAGACTTGTGCACCAGGACCCGTTCGGTCGCCGTGCAGATCTGACCGGCATTGGCGAAGCAGCCGGCGCCGACAAGCTCGGCGGCCATGTCGACATCGGCATCGGCAAGCACGATCGTTGGACCATTGCCGCCCATTTCAAGCAGCAGCGGCTTGCCGGCACCACGCCGGGCGATCGTTGCACCGGTGGCCGAGCTGCCAGTGAAGCCGACGGCGTGAGTACCGGGATGGATAACCGCCTCGTCACCGACTTCAGCGCCGTCGCCAAGCACAAGGTTGATGTATCCATCGGGCAAGCCAGCCTCGATCATGCATTCCATGAGCGCCACGGCAATCAGCGAGGTCGTCGGCGCGGGCACCCAGACGACCGTATTGCCTGTCGCGATCGCCGGACCGAGATAGTAGAGGCAAGGCAGACCCAGCGGGAAGTTCCAGGGCGTGATGATCGCAAGCACGCCTTTCGGCTGCAAGAAGCTGAAGGCGCGCTTGTTGGCATCGGCGACGGGGAACGCGGCCGTTTCGAGCCACTTCATCTGCTCCGCAGCATTGCGAAAGCCGAGCGACGCGGCACCGACCTCAGCCTTGGCCTCCGTGTGAAAGGGCTTGCCCTGTTCGAGGCAGAGAAGACGCGCCAGTTCGTCGGTGCGGCGGTCTATCGCGTCGGCGATGTTCATGCAAAGTGCGGCACGCTGGAAGACACCCATTTTCCGCAGGCTCTCGCGCGAGGCATCGGCGGCCGCCACGGCACGGCCAACATCATCACGCGTCGACAAAGCGAGGTAGCCGAGCTCTTCGCCGGTCGACGGGCTGTCGATGCGAAGATATTTGCCCGAGCTGCCCGGAACCCATTTAGAGCCGATGCGGTTCGTGCCGATCCGCAGCCCTTCCGTCGGCTGTGCGACGATCGGCATGCCGCGCAGATGGGGGCCGTTGATCGAAGATCTAAATTGGACCGTCATGCGATGCTCCTTTGACCATATTCAGACTGAATTTTGAGAATGGTTTGACGGCTGCGCCGTACAGCTTCGACGAAGAGCTGCTCGCCGGCTTCCGCCGATGCCTCCGACGGCGTGCCGATGACGCCGTTTTCGCGGATCGCCTCAAACGGCCGCCAGACGCTGACCGCAGGGCCGGCATAAAGATGCGGGTCGGGCCAGGACGGCGGCGTCGCACCATCCGGGATCAGGTTCTGTCGGACGCTTGCCGGCAAAACATGCATCATCAGGGAGGTCTCAAGCGCACAGGCGTGCCCGGTGCCACCGGCGTGATCGGGCAGCACCCTCGCTGCGACATCCGCGATGAGATCGAAATAGGAAAAGCCTGCGGAAACGACGCCCTGAGATCCAAGCGTGGTGATTGCCACCTGGATCGCCGCGCGATTGCCGCCGTGACCATTGATGATGACAGGCAGAAAGCCGTCCTGCCACAAGCAGCTGCAGAGATCGACGAGAACCGCAATGAAGGTCTGCGGGCTGAGGCTCATCGTGCCGGCAAAGGCGCGGTGATGGGCCGACGACCCGTAGGCAAAGGGCTCGCAGACGCGAATGCCGTTCTCGCCCGCAGCCGCAGCGGCAGCAACTGCGGATGCAAGCCAGATATCGAGGCCCATCGGCAGATGAGGACCGTGCTGCTCAACAGCGCCCGTCGGAAGCAACGCAATGGGTCTCTTCTCGCCGTTGCCGGCAAGCCGGGCTGCGTCCTCGGTCGTCATCCACGCGAAGGCCGATGATCCACGGACGACGAAATTGGTATCACGGCTGATCATCGCACTGGCTCCAACAATCGGGCCTTGGCGTAGGTCATCGACGTATCCGCCAGAAGCGCGGCCATGATGATCGCGCCCTTGTAGAAATCGAGGCTCGACGGATCGGTCCCGAAAATCCGCAGCGCGGTCGTCAGAAGGCTGACGATCAGGGCGCCGACCACCGTGCCCCAGACGGTGCCGCGTCCGCCAAAGATGCTCGTCCCGCCAAGCACGGCCGCAGCAATCGCATCGAGCAGCAGGGAGGTGCCGCCGATGTTCGGCGTGACGACCGGCACGCGGCTGATCATCACCACTGACGTCAGGAAAACGAAGATACCGGATGCGCCATAGACAAGAATCGTGTGCCGCTTGACCGGTATGCCGGCAAGCTCGGCTGCGCTCGCATCCGAGCCGAGCGCATAAGTGCGCAGGCCAAACCGGGTCATGCGCATCAGGACTGCCGCTGCAAGAACGATGATCAGCGTTGCGAAGATGATGTTCGGTAAGCCGAAGGAACGGGTGATGCCGACGAAGCGAAGGACCGGATCTTTCAGCATCAGGACGCCCTTCGAGGCGACCGCCAGGGTCGCGCCCTGCAGCACCACCATGGTCGCAAGCGTCGTCACGAAGGGTGGGATCTTCAGAAGCGCGATGATAGCGCCATTGACCAGCCCGACGATCAGCATGATCGCAAGTCCAATCGCCAGTGCCGCCCAAAGACCCGTTCCTGCATCAATCAGGCTCGCGATCAGGACGGCGCAAAACGCGACACCCACACCCGCTGCCAAGTCGATGCCACCGGTCAGCAGGACGAAAAGGGCGCCGAGCGCGAGAACGGCAATCGGCGTTGCCTGCGAAACGATGTTGATCAAGCTCTGGCCAGCGATCACACGGGGATCGATCGCCGAGAAGACGATCACCAGGATCACGAGCAGGATCAGCGGCGAAAGGTCGAGAACTCGCCTGAGGAGGATATTGCGTGAGGAAATCATCTCAATCCTTCCTTTCCACGGTGAAGACGGTCTGATGGTAGGCCAGGTTCATCGCGCATTTGCTCCAAGAGGGACATTTGCCGCCGTAGCAGAAAGTGTGCGTGCCGGTGATATGCTTGCCGTTCGCGACGCCTCGCCGAAAGCCAGAGCCATGACCTCTTCCTCGGTTGCGCCGCGCGGCAGTTCGCCAACGGAACGACCCTCGCGCATGACGACGATCCGGTCCGCGACCCCCAGCACTTCCGGCAATTCGCTCGATACCATCAGGATCGCCGCACCCTTTTGCTTCAGCCCTGCAATCAGGTGATGCAGATCGGACTTTGCGCCAACGTCGACACCCCGTGTCGGCTCGTCGAGCAGGATGATCCGTGGTCTGGTGGCGAGCCATTTGCCGATGACGACCTTCTGCTGGTTGCCGCCGGAGAGCTCGAGCGTCATCTTGCCCGGCTGCGCTGGCCGAACGCCGAGCGAGGCGATGAGCTCGCGCGCCAGGGCATCGATCTTGCGCATCGGCAGAATGCCAAAGCGGCTGTTGCCCCTGATCCAGGCGAGCGAGAGGTTGTCACGGATCGACATAGGCCCGACGAAGCCATCCAGGTGCCGGTCTTCGGGAACATAGACGATGCCGGCCCTGTTCGCGGCCTTGATGCTGCCGCCGGCCTGCCGTTCCCCGAAGACGTCGATACTGCCGGCATGCAGTGTCTCCAGGCCGGCGATCAGGCGAAGCACTTCGGACCGACCGCTGCCCATCAGTCCGGCAAGCGCGACGATCTCGCCACAGCGCACGGAAAGCGAAGCGGATGTCAGCAGCCTGCCGTTTGAAACATCCTTCACTTCGATTGCCGTTGCGCCGATCTCGGCTGCGAGATGCGGGAAGATGTCATCGACCTCGCGACCGACCATCATGGAGACGATCTCGGCCTCCGTGGTTTCTACCGTCTTGCGCTCGCCGATGAACTTGCCGTCGCGCAGGACGACGACGCGATCGCATTGGGTGAAGATCTCCTCCATCTTGTGCGAGATGTAGAGAATTCCGGCGCCGCGGGCGCGCAGCCTGGCGATCAGCGAATAGAGTTGGTCGCGCTCACGGTTGGAGAGTGCGCTCGTCGGTTCGTCCATGACCATGAACC
>NZ_JAELTU010000027.1 GCF_016429015.1 Rhizobium sp. ASV20 | reverse complement strand
GCGACATGAACAGGTTGAAATCGCGGCGTTCCAGCACGAAGAGCTGACAAAAATCGACGGCGACGACATCGGCGGTGCGGCGCGCGCCTGTCAATAGCGCCATTTCGCCGAAGAACGCCCCGGCACCGAGCGGAATTTCGTCTTCCTCGAGTTGCACTTCGACGGCGCCGGAGGCGATGAAGAACATGCTGTCGCCCCGATCGCCGGTGCGGATGACACGATCACCCGGCGAAGCCGACCGCGGCCGGAAGAGCAGAAGAAGCTCCTCATGCGCATTGTCGTCCAGTTCGGCAAACATCGGGAACGTCTCGATCAGCTGCTCGATCTCGAGGTGATGCTGACGGTCTCTTTCCTCGCGCTGCTTGTTGATGACGGCCAATTCGCGGCGGAGCCCATCCTGCTTTGCCATGCCGTATCTGTTGGCAAGCGACGGCCACCGGGCAAACGTCCACGTCTCCAGCTTGTCGATGGCAAAGAAGGCCAGCGGATTGAGCGTGATCGACAGGATCGCCCCCGCAAGAATGAGATCCTGTCCCTCGCGGGACAGAAGCCCCAGCGAAACGCCAAGCCCCGCCAAGATGAAGGAAAACTCGCCGATCTGTGCCAGACCGGCCGCCACGGCAAATCCCATGCTGGCGGGATACCGGAGCAAGAGTACGACTCCGAAGGCGATCAAGGACTTGCCCAGCATGATGAGCGCGAGCACGCCGATGATCATTAACGGCTCACGGATCAGGACCGACGGATCGAACAGCATTCCGACCGAAACGAAGAACAGCACCGAAAAAGCATTCTGCAACGGCAGCGAGTCGGCGGCGGCCCTATGGCTGAGATGGGATTCACTCATCACGAGCCCGGCAAAAAAAGCTCCCAGCGCAAAGGATACACCGAATATCTCTGCCGCACCGAAAGCGATGCCAAGCGCGATCGCCAAAACCGACAGCGTGAACAGTTCACGCGAACCCGTACGGGCAACCGAGGTCAGTAGCCAGGGCACGACGCGTGGGCCGAGGAATATCGCAACGACGGCGAAGGCTGCTACCTTCAGCAGCGTCATGCCGATGGTCAGCCAGATCGAGCCGGATGCCGCATGATCGCCTGCATCAGCATGGCCGCCCATCACACCGGCAAAGGCTGGCAACAGGACCAGCGCCAATACCATGGCCAGATCCTCGACGATGAGCCAGCCAACGGCGACGCGACCGTTCGTGGAGCTGACCAGATTGCGCTCCTCCAGCGCCTTCAGGAGAACCACCGTACTGGCAACCGCAAGGCTCAATCCGAACACGACGCCCGCGCCGACACTCCACCCCCAGAGCGAGGTCAGGCCGATACCCAGGAGCGTGGCTATCAGGATCTGGCCGATGGCACCGGGAATTGCGACACCACGGACCGCCAGGAGATCGGCGGCCGAGAAATGCAGGCCGACGCCGAACATCAGGAGGATGACGCCGATTTCGGCCAATTGCGAAGCGAGCGAGACGTCAGCGACGAAGCCGGGCGTGGACGAACCGATGATAACGCCGGCAACCAGATAGCCGACCAGCGGCGGTAGGCGCAACCTGTCGGCTACGTAGCCGAAAACGGCCGCGAACACGAAGCCAGCGGCAATCAATGCGATCAATGCAACGTCGTGCGGCACGGCAATCCTTCCCGTTTCACGGCGTCAAGCCTGTTCCCTTTGTTTCCGGCTACCTAGCATCGCTTTTACCGAGCCGTCTACCGCCGATATGCAACTCGTTTAGAACATCGCCTTGCCGATGCACAGCCCGATATCAGGCCGAAGGCAAGGCGATGTGACACAGTTGGAACTTACTGGTCCAAGACGATCTGCAGCTTCACATCCGTCGGCCGCGCCTCGACAGCGCGGTCAAAGGCCTTGATAGCCTGTTCGAAGGCGAAGGTTTCCGAGATCAGCGGCTTCAGATCGACGCGGCCGGAGGCGATCAGCGCGATGGAACGCTCGTATTGATGCGCATAGCGGAACACAGTCTCGATGCGGATTTCCTTTGTCGAGGCGGTGGAAACGTCGAAACCGACCGGATTGACCGGCAGGCCAACGGCAACGATCACCCCGCCCGGACGGGGCAGTTCCATCACGGTTTCCCAGGCCTTCGGCGAGCCCGAGCATTCGAAGATGACATCCGCGCCCCAGCCTTCCGTCAGCCGGTTGACCTCTTCAAGCAGGTTCTTCTCACGAATGTTGACCGGGATTACGCCCTGATATTGCGCCGCGATATCGAGCTTCGGCTGGGCCAGATCGGCAACGATCGCCCTTGCGCAACCGCCAGCGAGTGCCGCAATCGCCACCATGATGCCGATCGGCCCGGCGCCGAGCACCAGGGCCGTATCGCCGGGCGTAATGCGTGCCTTGGTCGCCGCCTGCATGCCGACGGCGAATGGTTCGACCATTGCGCCCTCGGCAAAGCTGACATTATCGGGCAGCTTGAAGGTGTAGTTCGCCGGATGTACGACAAAGGGCGTCAGTACGCCATGGATCGGCGGCGTCGCCCAGAAGGTGACGGCAGGATCGACATTGTACATGCCGAGGCGGCTGGCCTTGGAATTGGGATCGGGAATGCCCGGTTCCATGCAGACGCGATCACCGACCTTCAAATGCGTCACGCCAGCGCCGATCTCGACAATCGTGCCCGCAGCCTCATGACCGAGGACCATCGGTTCGTTGACGATGAACGGGCCGATCTTGCCGTGCGTATAGTAATGCACGTCAGATCCACAGACGCCGACGGTATGGATCTTGATCCTGACCTCTCCCGGTCTCACCTGCTGCGGCAAGTCGATATCACGGATTGCCAGTTCGTGCTGACGTTCCAGCACCAGGGCACGCACCTTGCTCATCGCTCTCTTCCTCTTTCAAAGCACCCAATGACCCCATCAACCCGGGATCAAATTCCTGGTCTCTTATATTCGCTCCGTCGGGCGTCGCGAAACGATCTTCGTAGTGCAGCCGCAAAATCATACTCAATCGGCGCAGCCTGATAACATCGGCCCTGTGAATATTAGGGAAATCTCATTATTTGCAGACCCCATTGCCAATATTGACTAGAGTTCCATTTCCTGCCTCTTTAATAATCGAGGACGAGGAGGGGATCATCATGACAGTATATGACTGGACGGGTCAGCGCGCCCGGCGGATGAGAATGGTACGCGCCGCAAGCCTTGCGATGTTTCTGATCATCCTGATGGCGATACCTGCTGTGTTGCTGCACTATAATCTTATTCAGTATCCTCATTGAACTTCTTGGTCGGACACAAGGTCACGCCGCCTTTTTCGTGCTGACCTTCGGTTTGCGAGAAACATTGTCGCCAGCTTTGCTATCGAGCGGCAGGCAATCAAGCACCGCGAGTAGGGCGATAACTCCGAGCAGAACGAAGGCGAGGCGAAACTCGATGGCGACAACGTTGCCAACTCCAAGCGGCCCACTGATAGCCTGGCCGATACGAATGCCGATGGCACCGACAGCAATTCCCATGCCCATCGTCAACTGAAACAGCGTGCTGAACAGCGTGTTGGCGCCTGTCATCTGCGGCTGCGGTATGTCGGCGAACGCAATGGTATTCAAAGCCGTAAAATGCATCGACCGGCACATGCCACCGATGAACAGGATCGGCATGATGAACCAAAGCGGCGTATCCGGTGAAAACAGGGCACAGGCCGCAATGAAGATCGCGTTCAGGATGCCGTTGACGATCAGCACGGGCTTGAAACCGAAGCGCCGCAGGATCGGCGTCGTCGCCGGCTTCATCGCCAGATTGCCGGCAAACACAGCCAGGGTCAGCATGCCTGCATGGAAGGCACTGAGCCCGAAACCGACCTGAAACATCAGCGGCAGCAGGAAGGGCACAGCACCAATGGCGATGCGAAACAGCGACCCGCCCGAAATGGTAATCGCAAATGTCGGCAGCCTCAGCCCTGAAAGGTCGATGAGCGGATGTTCCGTCCGGCGAAAATGAAACACAGAAATGGCAAGCAGGATCAATCCGACGACGACATAGGACCAGGCTTCCAGCCAGACAGGATCCGGACGGCCGATCAGTTCCAGCCCGTACATCAAGCTCGCCAACCCAAGGCCGCTGAGGACGAACCCAGTCCAGTCGAAGGGCGGCCGCGCCGCTACCTTCGTCTCGGGAATGAGCATCAGCGCGAAGGCAAATGCCAAAATGCCGAGCGGCAGATTAAGGAAGAAGATCCATCGCCAGCTCGCATGGTCGGTAATGAAGCCACCGAGCGGCGGCCCGAGGATGGGCGCAACGAGCGCTGGCCAGGTAATGGTCGCAATCGCCGAAATCAGCTTGTCTTTCGGGGTGTTGTTCAAGACAACCAGGCGGCCGACCGGCACCATCATCGCACCGCCAATGCCTTGCAGGATTCGCATGGCGACGAAGGAGCCGACACCGTTGGCAAAGCCGCACAGGACCGAGGCAAGCGTGAAGATCACGACTGCGGTCGTAAACACCAGGCGTGCGCCAAAACGATCGCTGATCCAGCCGCTGATGGGAATGAAGACACCGAGCGTCAAAAGATAGGCGCTCATGCCTATGTTGAGATCGACCGGGCGGGCGCCGAAGGACACCGCCATCTGCGGCAACGCGGTTGCGATAACGGTGCCATCCAGATTTTCCATGAAGAAGGCCCCGGCGACAAGCAGCGCGATCCACAACGACCGAGATCCAGCCGTCTGCATCTCCTCTCTTTGCCCCCGTGTGGACATATCATTCATCCGTCAACCACTCCGAATCCTCCGCGCATTCCAAGCCATTTAACCGGTTCGGGAACGTTTACGATAGCCGGAAATCACGGCATCCAGCGTTTGGCCGATCACGTTTCACTTAAGAGATGGCGGGCAACTTGATCGTCACTCAGTCGCGTCCGCCAGTGCGAAGGAGGCATAGAATTTGGGGAATACGCGGGCTGCTGAGCGGCTATGGGGAGCCAGTAGGCATTCATGCAGAAGACATGGTAGGGTTTTTCCGCCGCAGCATGCCGCGTGAAGAACAACGGTATCGAAACAAGAACACTATGGAACAGTCCCGAAGCAGCCGAAACGCCAGCGCCGAAGCCCGCCAAGCGAACAGGAGCGGGCAGCCGATCTCGCGACGTCGCATCAATAGGAATGAGAGCCCCGCATAATGAAACATGGCCTTGACGCAATGCCCGCTCCGGCCACTCCGGAGTCGAAACTGGTCGTAACGCAGTCACCATTCGATGCCTTTGTGCGCAAATACGGTACGATCCCTCGTCGCGGCGTCTTCGGCTATTTCGTTCACGAGCTCGGACGCCGCATCGTCGGCGGCCACTATCCGGTCGGAACGACATTGCCGAACGAGCCGGATCTGGTCGAACAGTTCGGCATCAGCCGTACCGTCATCCGGGAAGCGATGAAATGCCTTGCCGGCAAGGGTCTGGTCGAGATCAAGACCCGCGTCGGCACGCGCGTCAAGGAGCGCGCCAACTGGCACCACCTCGATACGGATGTCATGGTCTGGTACTATGAGACCGGGCCTTCGGTTGAGATCATGCGGGCAATCAAGGATCTACGGCTGGCGTTGGAACCAGAGGCGACGGCACGCGCCGCAGCGCGCTGCACGGATGAAGATATTGCCAGCATCCGCTCAGCTTACGAGGACATGGTTTCCAGTATCGGCGACGTGAATACCAACGCGGATGCCGACCTGCGCTTTCATACCGCGATCTTCGCCGCCACGCACAATATGATCTATTCGCAATTGATCGATCTGATCGCGGTCGGGATTTATGCCAACCGGACGCTTTCAGGCCATGAAGATGTCGCCGAGGGCCAGAAGAGCGCCCTGCCCTATCACAAGGCCATTCTCGATGCGATCTCGGCTCGCGATTCCGAAGCTGCACTTCAGGCCTCGAGACGACTGCTGGATTCCTGGCTGATCAACTATCGCGACTTCTGACCATCTCTATAGACGTGGAGCGAATGCCGCCGCTTGAGAGCAGAGGTGCCGGCATTCTTTATATCAGTGCGTCATGGCATCTTGCGCATCAGTTTTGAGCGGCGTCCGACGGCCGGCATCATGGGCGACCGGAATAAGCCAGATCGTTGCGAAGGTCGTGACGGCGACGATCACGACGCCCCAGAAACTCCAATGCAGTGCGGCGTCGAAGACGTTGCGGATCGCCACGTCGGCGCCAAGGTCCGAAAGGCCCGTCGGCTGATTGAGAATATTATGAAGCCTGCTTGCCAGCTCTCCACTGCCATAGTGCGAGATCCCCACGTTCATGATCGCACCGAGCGCCGTCGCACCGAGCGTATTGCCGAGACTGCGCGAGAAGATGATTGACGCGGTAGCACTGCCGCGCATCGACCACTCGACGCTTTCCTGAACGAGCACGACGCTGGTGAGACTGATGAGGCCCATGCCGAAGCCCATCAGGAAGGAGCCGACGCCTGCGAGCACCGGGCTGCTTTCCGGAGTAAGAAACAGCAGAAACAACGCCCCGAGCGGAAACATGAAGCTGCCGCCGCGCAGCGTCCGGCGAATGCCGAAAACACGGAAGAACCGGCTCGAGAGCATGACCGCCAGCGGCCAACCGACGATCAGCATCGTCAGCGTGAAACCGGCTTCCAGCGGCGAGCGGCCAAGGACGCCCTGCACGTAGATCGGCAAAACTGTCGTGAGACCGATGAGGGCCATACCAGCGAGCAAGGTTGCGGCATTGCTGGTGGCGATCAGACGCCTGCTCCAGAGCGCGATCGAAATGATCGGCTCCGGCGCGCGCCGCTCCTGCCATAGGAAAAGAATACCACTGACAACGAAGACAATTGCAAGTGGACAGAGCACGGCAAAGCCGGAATCGGTCTCGGTCAGAATGACCAGCAGCGATATGATCGATATCGAGAACAGGATCGTGCCGAGATAGTCGATCTTCGCCTCACGCGGCGTGATGCGCTCGTGCAGAAAGAATATGAAGCCCGCAATGGCAAGAACGCCGACAGGCAGGTTGATCCAGAAAATCCAGGCCCAGGAGAGATTGTCGACGATAATGCCGCCGGCAAGCGGCCCTATCACTGCAGAAACAGCCCAGACACTGGCAAGCACGCCCTGCACTTTGGCTCGTTCCTCCAGCTTGTAGAGATCGCCGACGATCGTCATCGTCACGGGCTGGATGGCGCCGGCACCGAGACCCTGAAGTAGCCGGAAGGCGATCAACGAGGCCATCGACCAGGCAAAGCCGGCAAGCGCGGACCCCACGAGGAAAATAAGGATTCCACCCACAAGCATCGGCTTGCGGCCGAAAATATCCGAGAGCTTGCCATAGATAACCGTCGTCGTGGATTGCGCGAGCAAAAACGCGGAGAACACCCAGCTGTAATAGGTAAAGCCGCCAAGCTGACCCACAATATGCGGCATGGCGGTCGCGACAATGGTCGCTTCGACGGCAACCATGAAGGTCGCCAACATGATCGAGACAATGACCAGCGGACGTCTCGAACGATCGACCGTAGTGGACATGGTGTTCCTTTCTGACTGCGGCGCCTGACATCGGACACGCGGGCCGCAGGGCAGCCAGAAGCGAGTGTTGATTTTGGAATCGACGTCGGAGGACGAGGCGACGGGAGGGCTGGGCCTGCTGAATCGTTATAATAAGCATTGCATATTGATAGGGCTCAATGTCAACTATTTAAATGCCGCCGTCGGTGACGGCAATTCCCGCACCATTTGCCAGCTAGGTCCTTAGTTTGGCTCCTACGGGAATTTATTTCCGTTGATTTGTTTAATTTCTGAACTTATGTTCGGGAAAAAGCGGACGGAACGTTGAATTGCTGACATCTTCCCAACAGCAGCTTTTAAGGGTCATCGGACAATCCGGGCCGTCGAGCCGCACCGTTCTGGCGGCATCGATGGGCCTAAGCAAGGCTGCCATGAGCGGCATCGCCCGCGATCTGATCTTGCTTGGCGTCCTGCACGAGACAGAAACGGTTCAGGGCCAGGGGCGCCCATCAATCCTGCTCGATCTGCATCCCGAAGGCGCCTTTTTCGTCGGGATATCGCTACTGGAAGATCCGGCGCCAATGGTGCTTAGCGACTTTAACGGCAATATTCTTGCACGCCAGACCATGCCGCCGTCGCGCGATCCGGACGTCATTGCCGGGTTGATCGCCGACACGCTGCCGAAGCTGCTTTCGGGTCGAAAGGACGCCAAGCAGAAGCTCCAGGGGATTGGTGTTGCTCTTTCCGGTTTCGTCGATGAACGCCAGGCAAACTGCGTCCAGTCCACATTGCTTGGATGGCAGGACGTGCCCCTCGCAAACATCATCCGCCAGAAATGCGGCATCGACACGTTCATAGAGAACGACGCCAAGGCGGTCGCCGTCAGCGAGAAGCTGTTCGGCAGCGCTCGCGATATACAGAATTTCAGCGTCGTTTCCTTCGATGACGGCATAGGCTGCGCGCATTTCATTGGCGGCAAGCTTTATCGCGGCAATCACGGCGGCGCCGGCGAGATCGCCCATTGCACCATAGAGCCGGGCGGTTCGCCCTGCCGCTGCGGAAAACGCGGCTGCCTCGATACCGTCGCTTCGCTGAAGGCGATCAGGGAAATGGCCAAGGCGGAGGGTCTTTCCTGCCATTCGATCGAGGATCTGGAAGCCGAGGCGGCGCGCGGAAATGCCGCCGCCGTGCGCATTCTGCATCGAGCAGGCAACGCCCTCGGGCTCGCCATCGCTCATCTGATCCAGTTCAACGATCCCGGCATGATCCTGATCGCCCATGTCGAAGGACGCTTCGACGGTCTTTTCGGCACTGTCATGCGGCAGACGGCCGAGGCAAATGTATTGCCGCGCTACGCCGGGCAGACGCCGATCCGCACCCACCGCGTCGATCGCGATGTCTGGGCGCGGGGTGCCGCCAGCATTGCCGCCCATAATTTCCTGATTGGTCCCACCCCGAATTGAGGTTCCCATGCGCATTGCCGTCGGAGGCATTCATATCGAATGCAGCACCTATAATCCCGTTCTGAACGAGGAGAAGGACTTTCGTGTTCTTCGCGGCGAAGAGCTGGCAGCCGCGCCCTATTTTGCTTTTCTTAGGGATTACGACGGCGAATTCCTGCCGACCATTCATGCCAGGGCCATCGCCGGCGGCCCGGTGGCCCGCCACACGTATGAAGCATTCAAGGCGGAGTTCCTGGAACGGTTGAAGCCATTGCTGCCGCTTGATGGGCTCTATCTGGCCATGCACGGCGCCATGTATGTCGAAGGCATGGAAGACGCTGAAGGCGATTGGATCAGCGCCGCCCGCGCCCTCGTCGGCGACGATTGCATGGTCTCGGCCAGCTACGACCTCCACGGCAACGTCACGCAGCGCATCATCGACGCGCTCGACATGTACTCCACCTACCGCACCGCACCGCATATCGATGTCGAGGAAACGATGCGTCGTGCCGTCAAGATGTTGACGGAAAGCCTGAAGACTGGCGTGAAGCCGATCCTGCTCTGGGCCCCGATCCCCGTTGCGCTTCCGGGCGAACGTACCAGCACGGTCGATGAACCGGCAAAGAGCCTCTACGATCTGCTGCCGGAAATTGACGCCGTCGATGGCGTCTGGGATGCCTCCCTGATGGTCGGCTATGTATGGGCCGATGAGCCTCGCTGCACGGCGGCCGCCATCATGACCGGCACTGATCGCGTTGTTCTGGAGCGCGAGGCAAAGCGCCTGGCCCAGGCCTATTGGGACGTGCGCGAGGACTTCGTCTTCGGTTGCGAGGTCGGATCTACCGAGGAATGCGTCGACAGGTCAATTGCCAGCACGACCGCACCTGTTGTTCTGGCGGAATCCGGTGACAATCCTACTGGTGGTGGCGTGGGCGACCGCGCCGACGTATTGGCCGAACTCCTCACCAAAAAGGCTGAAGGGGTCATCTTCGCAGGCATCGCAGACCGGGCTGCGACCGAGGCTTGCTATGCCGCCGGCATTGGCGCCACGCTTGAGCTCTCTGTCGGCGCATCGCTGGATACCAATGGCAGCAAACCGGTTAAAGGCAGCTTCACCGTCAAATTCCTGCTTGAGACGAAGGAGGCCAGCGACGCGCAAGCCGTCGTTTCGATCGGCGGCATAGACCTTGTGCTGTCCGCCAAGCGTCGCCCCTATCACAACATCGCCGACTTCACCCGCCTCGGCCTCGATCCCCACAAGGCGAAGATCATCGTCGTCAAGTCGGGCTACCTTTCGCCGGAACTGGCCCCGATCGCCAACCCGAACCTCATGGCGCTGTCGCCCGGTGTGGTCGATCAGTTCGTCGAACGATTGCCGCGGCTGCGCAAAACGACGCCAACCTATCCCTTCGACAAGGATTTCGATTTTACGCCCCAGGCGGCACTTTCAGCGCGCGCCGTCGGTCGCTGAGCCTCTCTTCCGGCAAAACGCCGAATACATTTGCATTGTTCTATTCAGAAGGCGGCTTCGCATTGCGAACCGCCTTCAATGCGTATCGCACAAGAACAATACGCCAGAGCGCGGGAAACGAACCTGTAAGACAGTGACGCGTTTTGATCGCTGCGCACAAGCATTGTGCATTATCGAAACTGCACAAAAAAGTGCTTGACGGCGAGATTGAGTTGAATTTCAATCGAACCAATTCAAAATTGGTTCATCCCCCTTCATGGCAAGCAGCAGCCTTCCGGAGAATTCGGTTCATGCCTTGGAAAAGCTCCGGGGTCTCCTGAATTCGGACGGCTTGCCCGCCGACGGCAAACTGCCGACCGAACGGGCGCTTTCGGAGGCCTTCGACGTCAGCCGTCGCGCCATCCGCCGGGCGCTCGAGGTACTCGAGGCAGAGGGCCGCGTCTGGCGGCGCCAAGGCTCGGGAACCTATGCGGGTCAGCGCCCCGACGGCTGGAGCGAGCATGTCAGCTCGCTCGTCGCCGGCACGGATCTCATGGAAGTCATGGAAGTTCGCCTGCGCATCGAGCCGCAATTGGCCCAGCTGGCGGCCATGCGAGCCAAGCCCGCCGACATCGATCGCATGTATGAGCTGACGAAGAAAATCACCGCCAGCGACGATGCCGACAGCCGTGAACTGTGGGACGGCGCCTTGCATCGGCTGATCGCCGAGAGCGCCGGCAACCAGTTCTTTCTGACCATATTCGACGTCGTCAACCACGTCCGGCAGGACGAAGCCTGGCAAACCATTCGCGAATTGGCCCGCAGCACCAACAAGACGCGTCCGGTCTCCTACGCACAGCATATCGCGATCATCGACGCGATTGCGGCGCGCAATCCGATGAAGGCTGGCGAGGCCATGCGCGAACACCTTCTCATGCTTCAGGAAAGCCTGACCCGCATCACGTCACTGGATGCACAGTATGCACAGGAGCCGGCGACCGGTGAGCCGGGCTGAACCAAAGTCTTAAGCCAGACCACGATCGGAGAGGAAACCGGCCGGGATCTGCACATAACGAAAACTATAATCAGGAGAACCAAATGAAGATCACCAGATTCCTGACATCGCTTGCTGCCGGCGCCCTGATCGCGCTGCCGGCCTTCGCTGTCGAGCTCAAGATCGGCCTGCAGGACGACGCCGATGTGCTTGATCCTGCACAGTCGCGCTCATTTGTCGGCCGCATCGTCTACACTGCCCTTTGCGACAAGCTGGTCGACGTCACTCCGGATCTGCAGTTCGTGCCGCAGCTCGCCACATCATGGAAATGGTCCGCCGATGGCAAGCAGCTGATCATGGAGCTGCGCCAGGGCGTCAAATTCCAGGATGAAACGCCGTTCAACGCCCAGGCCGTGGTCGACAATATCCAGCGTTATCAGACCATGCCGGAATCTCGTCGCAAGAGCGAGCTCTCCTCGGTCACCAAGGTCGAGGCATCGGGCGAATACGAAGTCACCTTCACGCTCAAGACGCCGGATGTCACTTTGCTTGCGCAGCTTTCCGATCGCTCCGGGATGATGGTTTCACCGACGGCCGCCAAGACCGCCGGCGCAAAGTTCGGCGACCATCCTGTTTGCTCCGGTCCGTTCAAATTCGTCGAGCGCGTGCAGCAGGACCGCATCGTTCTGGAGAAATTCCAGGATTACTGGAACAAGGACAATGTCTTCATTGACAAGGTGACCTATCTGCCGATCCCGGACACGACGGTGCGCCTCACAAATCTGCGTTCCGGCGATCTCGACATGATCGACCGTCTCGCCGCATCGGACGCTGCCACGGTGAAGAGCGACACCAATCTCGTTTATGCCGACGCGATCGGAACGGGCTGGCTCGGCATCTATGCCAATGTCGGCAACGGACAACGCGCCGACAATCCGATGGGCAAGGATAAGCGTCTGCGCCAGGCCTTCTCGCTGGCTATCGATCGCGAAGCGGCCATGCAGATCGTCTTTGACGGTACCGGCCTTGCCGGCAACCAGCCCTTCGCGCCGAACAGCCCCTGGTACGACAAGAATATCCCGGTGCCGGCCCGCGACGTCGACAAGGCAAAAGCTTTGGTCAAGGCGGCCGGCTTCGATCGCGTTCCTGTTGAAATGACCGTCTCCAACAATCCCGTCACCATGCAGATGATGCAGATTATCCAGTCGATGGTCGCCGAGGCGGGCTTCGATGTCACGTTGAAGACCACCGAGTTCGCCACGCTGCTCGATGCGCAGACCGCGGGCAACTATCAGATGAGCCGCTCGGATTGGTCCGGCCGCTCCGATCCGGATGGCAATATCCAGCAGTTCGTGACAACCGGGGCCGGCTTGAACGATTCCAAATACAGCAATCCAGAGGTCGACAAACTGCTGCTCGATGCGCGGCAGTCTCAGGATAACGCCGTGCGCAAGCAGAAGTACGACGCGGCCGAAGCGATCCTCAATGAGGATCTGCCGATCATATTCATCGGACACCAGGCCTGGATCTGGGGTTACAACAAGAAGGTGTCCGGTTTCGTTCCGTCACCCGATGGCATGATCCGCCTTATCGGCGTGAAAAAGAGCAACTGAGCCTGCAATGCCATGCGGCTTTGCCGCATGGCGCTTCCGCCATCGATAGCTCGGCGAGGATCCAACCATGTATAGCTATATCGGAAAGAGGCTGCTCGTCGCGATACCGACGCTGCTGATCATTTCGATCTTCGTTTTCTCGCTGCAAAAGCTGCTGCCCGGCGACCCCGTGCTCGCCATGGCCGGGGAGGAGCGCGACCCTCAGGTTCTCGAATTGCTTCGCGAGAAATATCGCCTGAACGACCCTGTCATCTATCAATACGGCTACTGGCTGCAAGGCGTGGTGAAGGGCGATCTCGGCGTCTCGTTGCGCACCAATCAGCCGGTGTTGACGCTAGTCGCCGAAAAGCTGCCGGTCACCATCCAGCTCGCCGTGATGTCGATGATCTTTGCCTTCGTCATCGGCATCCCGATGGGAATACTGGCGGCGGTGAAGAAGAACACCTTCATCGACTTTCTCGCCAATATCGTCGCGCTTTGCGGCTTGTCCGTACCCAACTTCTGGCTCGGCATCATACTGATCCTCCTGGTTTCGGTAAAGCTCCACTGGCTGCCGGCCTCCGGATACCAGCCGTTCTTCGAGGATCCCTGGCGCTCGATCCAGACCATGCTGATGCCCGCCTTCGTGCTGGGCAACGCGCTGGCCGCCACATTGATGCGCCATACCCGTTCTTCCATGCTGAGCGTACTCAGCGCCGACTATATCCGCACGGCACGCGCCAAGGGCCTGCCTGAAACGGCCATCATCCTGCAGCACAGTTTTCGCAACGCCATCCTCCCCGTTGTCACCGTCAGCGCCCTGCTCTTCGGCGAACTTCTGGCCGGCGCCGTTCTGACGGAGCAGATTTTCACGATTCCCGGCTTCGGCAAGCTGATCGTCGATGCCGTCTTCAACCGGGACTACGCCGTCGTCCAGGGTGTCGTCCTGTGCACGGCCATCGGCTTCATCGCAATGAACCTGATCGCCGACATTCTCTACGTCCTCCTCAATCCTCGCATGAGGGCCGCCCTATGAGCACGATCGTTCAGGCAGGTGCCAAGGGCATTTCCACCAAGCGCGCCCCCAACAGGGCATGGCGCAAATTGAAAGCCAACAAGGGCGCCCTGGTCGGACTTGGGATCATCTTCTTTTTCACCGCACTTGCCGCGCTTGCCCCGCTCCTGCCAATCGCGGATCCGATCGCCACAAGCTGGTCGGCGATCCGCAAGGCGCCGTCGGCAGCCCATTGGCTCGGCACTGACGATCTCGGGCGGGATATCCTGTCGCGGATGATCTGGGGCGCGCGAGCATCACTCATGGCCGGTGTATTTTCCGTGGTCATTGCCGTCCTGATCGGCGTCCCATTCGGCCTGCTCTCGGGCTATTTCGGCGGATGGATTGACCAGATCATCTCGCGCATCACCGAAGCTTTCCTGGCGATGCCTTTCCTCATCACAGCCATCGCGCTTGCCGCCTTTCTCGGGCCGAGCCTCACCAATGCGATGATCGCGATCGGGCTGTCAGCAACACCGGTCTTCGTGCGGCTGACGCGCGGGCAGGTACTGGCGGTCAAGACGGAGGAATATGTCGAGGGCGCTCGTTCGATCGGCCTGCGCCACGTGAGCATCATCACTCGCTACATTCTACCGAACGTCTTTGCCCCCATTCTTGTGCAGGGGACGCTGACCATAGCGACGGCTATCATCGCCGAGGCGAGTCTCTCCTTCCTCGGGCTCGGCCAGCAGCCACCCGCCGCCAGCTGGGGCTCGATGCTAAACGTCGCGAAAAACTATCTGGAACAAGCCCCCTGGATGGCGATGTGGCCGGGTGCCGCCATCTTTCTCGTCGTGATCGGATTCAATCTCCTCGGCGACGGCCTGCGCGATGCGCTCGATCCGCGCGAAGCATGATTAAACTGAAAGGATGCCCCCAATGACCGCATTCACCACACGTCCCGAAATCCTCGGCACCTTCGGTGTCGTCACCTCGACACACTGGATTGCGTCTGCCGTCGGCATGAGCATCCTCGAAAAAGGCGGCAATGCCTTCGACGCGGCAGTTGCCACCGGCTTCGTGCTCCAGATCGTCGAACCACATCTTTGCGGACCGGGCGGAGACATGCCGGCCATTCTCTATTCGAAAAAGAAGGACAAGGTCGAGGTCATCTGCGCCCAGGGACCAGTGCCAGCCGGCGCGACGATCGAGCATTACACAAGCGAGGGTCTGTCGCTGATCCCGGGCGACGGCCTGCTCGCCACAGTTATTCCCGGCGCCTTCGACGGTTGGATGCTGATGTTGCGTGACTATGGCAGGCTGACCGTCCGCGACGTCCTTGAACCCGCGATCCATTATGCCGAGAATGGCCACCCTGTTCTTCCGCGTGTGTCTGCGACCATCGAGGGACTGGCCGAATTCTACCGCAAGGAGTGGCCAACCTCTTATGAAACCTGGCTTCCCGGTGGCTCTGCCCCTCAACCATGGTCCAACTTCAAAAACCCGGTTCTCGCCGAAACGTGGAAGCGCATCGTGGCTGAAGCGGAGAGCAAAAGCGGCCGCGAAGCACAAGTCGATGCCGCCCGAGATGCCTATTACCGGGGCTTTGTCGCGGAAGCGATCGATCGCTACGTCAGCAAGACCGAAGTGATGGATGCAAGTGGCCAGCGCCACAAGGGCGTGCTCACCGCCGACGACATGGCCAACTGGTCGGCGACAGTCGAGGAACCGCTGACCTATGACTACCACGGCTGGACCGTCGCCAAGACAGGGCCATGGGGTCAGGGGCCGGTCTTTCTGCAAACGCTCTCCCTGCTCAAGGGCTTCGACATCGCCGGCATGGACCCGACCGGCGCCGATTTCGTGCACACAGTCACCGAAGCCATGAAACTCGCCTTTGCCGATCGCGAAGTCTATTATGGCGATCCAGACTTTTCGACCGTGCCGGTTGAGACGCTCCTTTCCGATGCCTATGCGGAAAAGCGCCGCAAGCTGATCGCACCCGAGGCATCGCTCGCCTTGCGACCGGGAAAATTGGCCGGGTTTGAGCACCAATACGACCTTATCATGCAGATGCTCGAGGCGCCGGAGGCCAACGGCGGCCCGGTCTATGAGCCGACGATGTCGCACCTGACCGAGAAGCGTGGCGATACCGTGCATGTCGACGTGATCGATCGCGAGGGTAACATGGTATCTGTCACACCGTCAGGTGGCTGGCTGCAATCCTCGCCGATCATCCCCGGTCTCGGCTTCTGCCTGAATTCGCGTGCGCAGATGTTCTGGCTGAAGCATGGCCTGCCCACCTCTCTTGCACCGGGCAAACGGCCGCGCACGACGCTGACCCCGACGCTGGCACTGCACGAAGGTCGCCCGACGCTGGCCTTCGGCACCCCCGGCGGCGATCAACAGGAGCAATGGCAGCTCTCCTTCTTCCTGCGCTATGTCCACCAGGGGCTGAACCTGCAGGAGGCAATCGACAAGCCACTGTTTCACAGCACGCATTTCCCGAGCTCCTTCTATCCGCGCACCCGCGAGCCGGGCGGCCTGACCGCAGAAGCAAGTTTCAGCACGGACGTGCTCGATGCGCTGCGCAAAAAGGGCCACCAGTTGACGGTTGCACCGGAGTGGACGGTCGGGCGTCTCACCGCCGCAAGGCGCGACGCGGACGGCCTCCTGCGGGCGGCCGCGACCCCCCGCATGATGCAGGCCTATGCGATCGGGCGATAGCTGCCGTTCTCAGCCGCGCCAAGTGCAAGAACAGGAAAAGGAGATTTCATGACGACCACGAAGGCGCAGCAGGCCGATCCGGCCACACGACCCGTTCTAGCGGTCTCCAATCTGGCGACATCGTTTCTCGTCGATGGCGAATGGCGTCAGGTGGTCAAGAATATCTCCTTTGATGTCATGCCTGGCGAAACCGTTGCCATCGTCGGAGAAAGCGGCTCTGGCAAGAGCGTGACCTCGCTTTCGATCATGCGGCTCCTTGCCAAGGCCAGCAGCCGCATCGAAGGCGCCGTTCACTTGAACGGCCGGGATATCCTCTCCCTGTCCAAAGGTGAGATGCGCAACGTCAGAGGCAAGGACATCGCGATGATCTTCCAGGAGCCGATGACCAGCCTCAACCCTATCTTCACCATCGGCCGGCAGATTTCCGAAGCACTCACCTGCCACGGCGACATCTCCAAGGCAGAAGCGAGAACCGAAACGATCCGGTTGCTGGAAAAGGTGCGCATACCCAACGCATCCTCGCGCTTCGACGAATATCCGCATCAGTTTTCCGGCGGCATGCGTCAGCGCGTGATGATCGCGATGGCGCTTGCCTCACGCCCGAAGCTTTTGATCGCCGATGAGCCGACGACCGCTCTCGACGTGACCATCCAGGGACAGATCCTCGACCTCATCAAAGTGCTGCAGGAGGAGGAAGGCATGTCCGTCCTCTTCATCACCCACGACATGGGCGTCGTCGCCGAGATTGCCGATCGCACTATCGTCATGTACCGCGGCGAGGCGGTAGAAACCGGCAAGACCGACGATATTTTCCATCGCGGCCAGCATCCCTATACCCGCGCATTGCTGTCTGCGGTGCCGCGGCTTGGCTCGATGACGGATCAGCCGCAACCGTTGCGGTTCCCGATCGTCGATATCGGCACCGGCGAACGTAAAGAACCGACTGCGCTCGTCGACGTGATAGACTACGCCAAGCCGCCGGTTCTTGAGGTTAAAAACCTCGTCACCCGGTTTGATCTGCGCGGCGGTTTGCTCGCCCGCCCCACGGGCGCCATTCACGCCGTCGAAAACGTCTCGTTCAATCTTGCCCAGGGAGAAACTCTGTCCCTGGTCGGGGAATCCGGCTGCGGCAAATCGACGACCGGCCGCTCCATCATGCGCCTCGTCAATCCGAAATCAGGCGATGTCCGCCTCGACGGCTACGATGTGATGAAGCTCAATGCACAGGACCTGCGCCGCATGCGACGCAGCATCCAGATGATCTTTCAGGATCCATTCGCGAGCCTCAATCCGCGAATGACGGTTGGAGCGGCGGTCGCCGAGCCTTTTATCGAGCACCGTCTCGGCTCGCGTTCACAGGCGCGCGAGAAGGCCGCCGACCTTTTGCAGCGCGTCGGGTTGAACGCTGACATGATGAGCCGCTATCCCCATGAATTCTCGGGCGGTCAGCGTCAGCGCATCTGCATTGCGCGCGCGCTCGCCCTGGACCCGAAAGTCATCGTCGCCGACGAAAGCGTCTCCGCGCTTGACGTGTCCATCAAGGCGCAGGTCTGCAACCTCCTGATGGATCTGCAGCAGAGCTTCAATCTGTCCTTCCTCTTCATCTCGCACGACATGGCCGTCGTCGAGCGCGTCAGCCATCGCGTGGCGGTGATGTATCTGGGCGAAATCGTCGAAATCGGTCCCCGCGCCTCAGTCTTTGAGAACCCGCAACATAGTTATACGAAGAAGTTGATGGCAGCGGTTCCTGTTCCGGATCCCGCGCGGCGCGGCATCAAACGCAATCTTTCCGTCGATGAACTGAAGAGCCCGGTTCGGCCGGTCGGCTACAGACCGCCAGTTCGACAGTACCGCGAAGTATCGGACGGTCATCTGGTTCGGATCGATGACGCCGCCTGAACGCGTTTCTGACCTTGACGGCGTCAAAATGAGGGCAAATATCGGCATCCTGTTTCCCAAATGATTGGAGTGAAGGTAATGGCTGAAAGCGTGCTCGATATCCCGGTGAAGAGGATCGATGGCAGCGATACGACGCTTGCCGATTATCGCGGCAAGGTGATCATGGTCGTCAACGTCGCCTCCAAATGCGGGCTGACGGTTCAATATGAGGCGTTGGAAAAGCTCTACGAAGACAAGCGCGACGAAGGCCTCGTCATCGCCGGCTTCCCCGCTAATGACTTTAAGGGACAGGAACCCGGCACGAACGAGGACATTCTCAGTTTCTGCACGCTGACTTACGACGTGCAGTTCCCGATGTTCTCCAAGATCGCCGTAACCGGCGAAGACCGGCATCCTCTCTATGACGGTCTGATCGCGTCAGGCGTCGAAGCGACCGGCGACGGGCCGATGCGCGAGCGTCTTGCAAAGCACGGTCTGGAAACCGGGCAGGATGGCGGCATTGTCTGGAATTTCGAGAAATTCCTAATCGGCCGCAGCGGCAAGGTCGTGGCACGCTTCGCGCCGGACGTAACGCCGGACGACCCTCGCCTTATGTCCGTTTTGGAAAAAGAACTGGCACGGGCAAATTAAAGCCCCCGGCTGCCATTCTGACCGTCAGAAACGAGCATTTGCGTCAATAGGTTGCATTTCCCGCTGGGCGGCTCTGAGCGCTCTCAGCCGTATGGCTTAATTGCGCGCCCGGCTGCCCGGGAGTATGGTTTCCCATCCGAATACATCATGACGGAATGCTGCATCAATTCTGATGGGAGGATGTCATGCGCGAACCTGATATGCAGAAACTCGATAGCCTCGTCGGACGCTTGGTCGGCGATCTCGGTGCGGCGGTCTCGAGCGTATTGGTAACACTCGGAGACCATCTGGGCCTGTTCCGGGCCATGGCGGACGGGACGCCGATGACTTCGGCGGAATTGGCCGACAAAGTCGGCGTGAAGGAGCGCTATGTGCGCGAGTGGCTGTCGGCGCAGGCCGCTGCCGACTATGTCAGCTATGATGACAATACCGAACGCTTCTATCTGTCGCCGGAACAGGCGATGGTATTTGCCGAGGAGAATAGCCCAGCCTTTTTCACCGGCGCCTTCGATGTCGTGCAATCCATGTGGCTCGATGAGCCCAAAATTGCCAACGCCTTCAAGACCGGCAGCGGCCTCGGCTGGCATGAGCACAACGCCTGCCTGTTTCGTGGAACGGAGCGTTTTTTCCGGCCTGGCTACAACAGCCATCTCGTTTCTGAATGGATACCGGCACTGAACGGCATGGAGGAAAAGCTACAGGCCGGTGCCATGGTTGCCGATGTAGGCTGCGGCCACGGCGCCTCGACCATTCTGATGGCGAAGGCCTATCCGAACTCGACGTTTTTCGGTTTTGACTATCACCTCCCTTCCATCGAGCGAGCGAAGGCCGCTGCGAAGGAAGCAGGCGTTGCCGACCGTATCACGTTCGAGGAGGCAAGCGCCAAGGACTTCCCGGCGGTCGACTACGACCTTGTCGCAATGTTCGATTGTCTGCACGACATGGGGGATCCCGTCGGCGCCGGCAAACATGTCAAGGAATGCCTTGCGGATGACGGCATCTGGATGATCGTCGAACCTTTTGCCCATGATTGCCTGAAGGACAATCTCAACCCCGTTGGGCGCGTCTTCTATGGAGCATCCACGATGATTTGCACGCCGGCGTCGCTGTCCCAGGAAGTTGGGCTCGGTTTGGGCGCGCAGGCAGGCGAACTGAAGCTGCGCAAGGTTGCGATGGATGCCGGCTATTCTCATTTCCGCAAAGCCACCGAAACACCATTCAACATGGTCTTCGAGGTCAAGGTATGAGGTGTCTGCCGCGCGTCTTCGAGCGCGCGGCACGCATGACGCACTAAAGACGCTGGCCGTCTTCACCGAACAACGACGCAAGCGCGGGCTGGAAGTAGACCGGCTGCTCACTGTTGAGCGCGATCTCCTCATCGGCATCTATACGCACCGACAGGGTCTCATTACCGACCTGGCCCCAGATCAGATTGTCGGACCCCATCGGCTCGACGATGGTGAAGGTCGCCGGCACGCTCGATGAACGATCGCTCGCCGGCTCGAACTGCATCTGCTCCGGCCGCACGCCGAGCGTTGCCTTGCGGCCATCGCCAGGCGTACCGGAAAATTCGTAACCGTTGAGATCGATCTTGCGGCCGTCGGGCAGCGCAAAGGCGAGCACGCCATTGTTGCTCGTCACCTGCCCCGAAAGGAAATTCATCGAAGGCGATCCAACGAAGCCTGCAACGAAGCGGTTGACCGGGCGGCGATAGATTTCCTTCGGCGAGGCGAATTGCTGGATCACCCCACCGCTCATGACAGCGATGCGGTCCGCCAGGGTCAGCGCCTCGATCTGGTCGTGCGTGACATAGATCATCGTCGAGCCAAGGCCACTGTGGAGCCGTTTCAACTCGACGCGCAACTCTGTTCGAAGCTTGGCATCAAGATTGGAGAGCGGTTCATCGAACAGGAAGACATCGACATCGCGCACCAGAGCGCGTCCGATGGCGACGCGTTGGCGCTGGCCGCCCGACAGTTCCCCCGGCCGGCGCTTGCGCAAGGGGTCGATCTGCAGGATCTGCACGGCGCGATTGACCCGTTCGGCAATCTCCTCCTTCGGCATGCCGGCAATGCGCAGCCCGAAGGAGAGATTTCCCTCGACCGTCATCGTCGGATAGAGCGCATAGGATTGAAACACCATGCCGATGCCGCGGTCCTTCGGCTCCTCCCAGGTGACGTTCTTATCGCCGATCCAGATCTGCCCGTCGCTGATATCCGTGAGGCCGGCGATGGCATTGAGCAAGGTCGACTTGCCACAACCGGACGGGCCGAGCAGAACGATGAATTCACCCGAATTCACCTCGAGATTGAGCGATTTCAGGACGTTGACGTTGCCGAAATTGATTGCAAGTTCGCGAATGGAAACATTGGCCATGAACTATCCCTTGACTGCGCCCGCGGTGATACCGCGCACGAACCAGCGACCCGAACCGAAATAGACGATCAGCGGAATGAGGGCGGTCAATATCGTTGCCGCCATGTTGACGTTGTAAAGCTTCTCGCCCTGCGTGGAGTTGACGATGTTGTTGAGCTGCACGGTCATGGGGAAATTTTCGCGGCCGGCGAAAACCACGCCGAACAGGAAGTCGTTCCAGATGCCGGTCACCTGCAGGATCGACGCCACGACCAGAATCGGGATCGACATGGGTATCATCAGGCGAAAGAAGATCTGCCATAGCCCCGCGCCGTCGATGCGCGCAGCCTTGAACAGCTCCATCGGCAGGCTGGAATAGTAGTTGCGGAACAAAAGTGTCAGCACCGGCAGGCCGAAAACCGTGTGGGTGATGATGATGCAGGGCAGCGTCGAGTAGATGCCGATATCACGGTAGATCAAGACCAGAGGATAGATGAACACCTGATAGGGGATGAAAGCTCCGAGCAAAAGGACGGCAAAGAGCACGTTTGCTCCCCTCACCCGCCAGAAGGAAAGCGCATAGCCGGTCAGTGACGAGATGAAGATCGACAGGATCATGCTTGGGATGAGGATCTTCACCGAATTCCAGAAGCCGACACTGATGCCGCCGCATTCAAGGCCGGTACAGGCGGTGCTCCACGCCTGTATCCAGGCATCGGCCGACCAAGCCTGCGGAAAAGCAAAGATATTGCCCTGCCGGATTTCCGGCATGGACTTGAAGGATGTGACAAGCATCACATAAAGCGGCAGCAGGAAGAACAGTGCCGCAATGGCGAGAAAGAGGTAAAGGCCGATGCGCCCGGGGGTCAGATGCTGCGGCTTGCGCCCGGTCGGCCCCTGCATGACACCATTGACGGAAGATGGCATTGTCATCAGTTCCCCCTCGGCTTTTCACGGAAGTATTCGTAGTAGAGCCAGGGTGTCACCAGGATGACCACCGTCACAAACATCACCGTGGACGCCGATGTCGCAAGGCCGATGTTGCCGCGACCGAACAGGTAATCCATGATGAATTTTCCAGGCACTTCGGTTGAAATTCCCGGGCCTCCGCCGGTCGTTGCGAGCACGAGCTCGTAGACCCTGACCACGGCAATCGCCAAAAGCACGCTTGCGGTAATGATGGTTGGCCTCAGGATCGGAATGACGATATGGAGGTAGACGCGCCAGCTCGGAATGCCGTCGATGCGTGTGGCCTTCCACAGCTCGCGATCGATACCGCGCAATCCCGCCAGCATGATCGCCATGACGAGCCCTGAAGACTGCCAAATACCGGCAAGGACGATGACATAGAGCGCGAGATCACTCTGGACGATCCAGTCGAAGCGGAACCAGGTAAAGCCGATGCTGTCGGCGACCTTCTGCAGACCGAGCGTCGGATTCATGATCCACTGCCAGACGAGGCCGGTGACGATGAAGGACATGGCGAAAGGGTAGAGAAAGATCGTGCGGAAGGTGTTCTCGAAGCGAACCTTCTGGTCGAGGGCCACGGCAAGAAGAAAACCGAGGATCAGACAGCCGGCGATGAAGAGCACGCCGAAGATGACGACATTCTGCAGCGATATCAGCCAGCGCGCGGTGTCGAACAGCCGCTCATATTGCTTGGTGCCGACGAAGATGTTGACCGGCAACACCTTACTGTCGGTGAAAGATATCCAGATGTTCCAGACGACCGTCACGACATAGGCCAGGACGACGATGGCAAAAGCCGGCAGCAGTGCCAGATAAGGCGAGACATGCACCCGCCTGCGGGTGGCGGCTTTCGGCGCGACAGTCGCGCCGACGGCGGCCGCGCTTGTTTCAGGTGTGGTCATAGGCGCGCTCCTCCTCAGCATTCATGAGAACCGGCGGCAGGCGAACCTGCCGCCGCATGGATGTCGGCTGAAGCTTATTTCGCCTGATCGATAACCTTGGCGAATTGATCGGCGAACTGATCGGCCGTCATGGTCGGGGTCGTCCAATATTGGGCGATGAGATCGCCCTCGGTCTGAACGATATCCTGCGGCGTCAACACGTCGGAGGTCAGGATCTGACGGCTCGGATCCTTGAGCGCGGTCAGACCCTTCTGAGCGCAGGCGTCGAGCTTGGACGTATCGACGTCGAGACGCACGGGCACGGAACCCTTCTTGGAGTTGAACGCAACCTGACCCTCTTTCGACATGATGACGGTCGCCAGCAGGGTCTGGGCATCGGTAGCCGTCTTGTCCTTCAGGACCGGGAAGACGAAGATATCGCCGCCCATCATGAAGTTGGATTCGCCCGGTCCGAGGATGCAGCCGAAATCCTTGTCGGCGACGAGGCCGGCATGGATGAACTCGCCCTTGGCCCAGTCACCCATGAACTGGATGCCGGCCTTGCCGTCGATCAGCATGCCGGTCGCGACGTTCCAATCGCGGTTCGGGCTGCCTGCATCCTGATAGTTGCGCAGCTTGGCGAAGACTTCCGCCACATGCTTGAACTTGTCGGACTTGACGGCATTGGTGTCGAGATCCTTCCAGACCTTGCCATAAAGATCCTTGCCGCCTTCCCCAAGCAGGATAGCGTTGAACATCAGCTGCAGCTGCCAGGGCTGACCGCCGACGGCAACAGGGATCAGGCCGGCAGCCTTGATCTTGTCGAGTGCGGCAAACATTTCGTCCCAGGTTTTCGGCTCGGTCGTCACGCCGGCCTTGGCGAAAACGGGCTTCGAATAGAACAGCCAGTTCTGGCCGTGGTCGTTGATCGGCGCACCGTAGATGTGGCCGTTATACTGGATGGCTTGATAGAAGGATGGCGTCAGGACGGACTTCCAGTCCTGTTCCTTGGCCAGATCGTCGAGCGGCCGCAGCAGGCCCTGCTGGGCCAGATCGTTCATCTGCGTACCGGTGTTGAACTGCATGGCTGTCGGCGGGTTGCCGCCGATGATGCGGTTGATGCCGATCGGGCGAGCGGTCGAGCCGGATCCGGCGATCGCCGTATCCACCCATTCGCCGCCGGCAGCGTTGAAGGCCTTGGCGAGTTCCTTGACCGCGGCAGCTTCACCGCCGGATGTCCACCAATGCAGGACTTCGGCCTTCTTGCCCTCGGCCAAAGCACCGGTCACGCTTGCTGCGACCAACGCCGTGGCGCCGACCAATGCCATCATCAATTTGCGCATTCGTTCCTCCTCCTTTGACGGCGTTCTCCAAACGCCTTTGTTCAGCCGCCGCCGTCTCCAGACATCGGATGCCGAAATTCACGATCCTCCAAAGCGATGCAACAGAGCCTCCGTTCCCTGCAGCAAGCGAGCAATGGTTCCTCAGCCACTGCCACTTCGTCAAGCCCACAGTCCGAAAGGACTGCATTTTCCCAACCTATAGCGCAGCCTATGAGAAACGTCCCTCATTAATTGTGCGCGCTATCGGATCGGGACGGCCGCAACTGCTATGAATTGCAACCACGCCACGAGATTGGGCAGATCGCTCAAAAGCGGTCATCACCTCGAGTGCGTGGAATGCAAGCTCGGACGATACCCGGTGCGGTCGACCCGACCGAAGGGAATCCACCATCTCTGCCGCGCCCAATCCGCGCAGTCCGAGATGACCAGGTACGCCTTCAGTGTAGGGGTGATCGACGGGAATATCGCGCCATGCGTCATCGCCGTCATGGTAGATTTCCACCTTGCCGGTGAAGTTGTTCGGATCCGGCGCCACCATGGAGCCTTCCGAACCATATAGCTCGATCTGGTTGTGCTTGTGCCTGATGACGTCGAAGCTTGTGGCAATCGTGACTGTCGCACCGCTGTGAAACTCCATGACGCCAGTCAGATGCGTCGGCACCAGAACCTTGATCACCTCGCCGCGACGCGGGTCGGTTTTCACCGTGCGCTCGATGCGGGTTATCTTTGCCGTGCCGAACACCTCGCGCACAGGACCAAGCAGCGCGATGAGGTTCGTAATGTAATAGGGACCGACATCGAGCATAGGTCCGCCGCCGCGACCATAGAAGAAGGCTGGGTTGGGGTGCCAGTGCTCATGGCCGGGAAGCAGCAGCATGGCCGTTGCGGAAATGGTTTTCCCGATGCGTCCTTCATCCAGCAGGCGGCGCGTAAGCTGGTGGCCGCCGCCGAGGAAGGTATCGGGAGCGCAGCCAAGCCGCAGGTCTCCCGCACGTGCGATCGCCATCAGCTCTTCGGCCTCGGCCATCGACACGCCAAGCGGCTTTTCCGAGTAGACATGCTTGCCCGCCTGCAACGCCTTCTTGCTGATGGCATAATGCGAGACCGGCGTCGTCAGATTGATGATAAGGCCGATTTCCGGGTCGGACAGCATCGCATCGAGCGCAACGGCCTGGACGCCGAACTGTTCCGCGAGCTTCCGCGCCGCGGCATCATAGAGATCGCAGACCGACTTTACGCGGATGAAGTCGAACATATGCAGGGTTGCGACATAGGTGGCGCTGATATTGCCGGCGCCGACGATGCCGACTTTCATGGGCTCATTGCTCATAGGAATTGCCTCTTACGAAATGGTGATATCAAGTTCGGCGGCAGCGGCGCGCAGATAGTCCATACCGCGCCGCATCTCGTCGTCGAATTCAGGCGTCGCTTCGCGGAAGTGGGTCCAATGCGATGCTCCGGGCGCATCCTCCAGCTCCAGCGTGATAGGGCCGGAATAGCCGATGGCCTTAAGTGCCGCGAAGATCGCCTTCCAATCGATCTTGCCGCGCCCCGGTCGCCAGTGGGCGTTCGTATGGCCTTCATTGTCGGAAAAATGCGTGTTGAAGATGCGGTTACCGAGCGCCAGGACGACATAATGCGGCATGTCGCCGGCCGGGAAGAGATGGCTCGGATCGAAATTCAGACCGAGGTTGGGAGCGCCTGTGCGCTCGATCAGGCGCAACATGGCCTGGCCGGAACTGACCCAGCGATAGGGATGCGGCTCGATCGCAACCTTCAGGCCGGCTGTCGCCGCGATCTCGCAAGCCCGGGCGAACCCTTCTACCACTGCATCATATTCACCCGTCCAGTCCCATTGCGGCTCGACGGCCGCACCCCATTCCTGCGAGATCGGGCGCTGCAGGATCGGCTTGACCTCGGACTGAAACGGATAGGGCGTCATGCTGGTAACGATGGGCGTGCCGATTGCGGCTGCGACATCAATTCCACGCCTGTAGCCGTCGAGATCGACGGTCGACACGGTGGCGTTCGCGGCACGGCTGAATGGCAGATTGAAGAAGAAGTTGGTGAGCACCAAGCCCTCACCCTCCGCGATCGCCTTTAGCTCACGAATGGTTTGCGGCGTGTAGTAGCTCAGCATGTCCACCGACCATGCGGTAAGCTCGAAACCCTTGCAGCCGGTGCGCGCGAGCCGCCGCAGCGGTTCGTGATAAGGCGGGTTCCAGTTGAAGGTCCAAATTGGTGATCCGAAAAAAAGCGAACCGCTACTCACGTCATCCTCCTCGGGAATACGGAGCCTGCCCTGCGGCATAGATTCCGCACGCGCTCCAATGGCCTCGTCGACAAGCGTCCGAGCTCGAAATCGACGATCCGTAACGTTACGATTTATCGAAAACGAAAGGCTGTCAATCGTCTATTTTCTGGGTAATGAGGTAGGATATTCACGAAAGTCCAAAATTTGTAACGTTACGAATTATTTCGCCGTGCATGTTCATGTGGCGAGCCACCTAAACATTCAGGCGCGAAGGATCTGGCTCTGATGGTCTACGAAGGTGGCACGAACCACCTCGCGCAAACCGGCGGGATCTTCGCCGGCAATCGCACGATGCAGGAAAGTGGCCAATCGCTCGCCGATTGCATGATTGGAGTAGTAGAAGCTGCTCAGCGGCGGGTTGAAGAAATCGGGCAACGTGGTGCCGCCATAGGTAACCAAGGCGAAATCCCTGCCGGCTTGCCGCCCGGCGTCGCGCAGGCCTGCAAGGAAGCCAAGAGCCGCCTCCTCGCTTGCCACGAATGCCGCAGTTGCCTCCGGATTGGTCGCGATCACATGCTTTGCCATCTCGCGGCCGTTATCAGGCGTTGTTGCGCTGCAGTGGATGAGATCATCGGAGGCAATAAGACGGCGCTCGGCAAAGGCCTTGTGCCAACCCCGCGTGAACTGCAGGCTGTAGGTGAACTGGCTGCTTGGCGCTATCAGTAACGGCCGGCGATGGCCGGCATCCAAAAGCAACCCCGCAGCTTCAGCGCCGATCACTTCATGATCGAGATCGACGCTCGGATGCGCACTCAAGAGCTCCGTGCGGCCGAAGGTGACAAAGGGCATGCCAACCTCGAGCAGGTATTTGACGCGATCGTCCTGCGGGGTCGTATGCGTGATGATAATGCCGTCGACCGAGCCTTCCTCGACGATATCGCGCACCCCCGCCAAGGGATCGTCCGCCTGCGGTTGCGGTACGACGGTGGTGCGATAACCCCTGGCTTTCATGTAGCGCGAGGCGCCTTCGATCAGCGAGGCGACGACGATATTCATCTCGCCTTCGCGACCGAACGGCAGCACGATGCCGATGGCGTGGGTTTTGCCGGTGCGAAGGTTGATGCCGCCGAGGTTGGGGCGATAACCCAGCTCGCCGGCAACGCGTTTGACCAGCTCGATCGTTTCCTTGTTGACCTCGGGGCCTTCCTTCAGGGCTCGGCTGACTGTCGTGACCGAAAGACCCAAAGCAGTCGCGACGGTGCGCAAAGTGACGCGCTGGCCTGCCTCGCGCCGCACACTTCGCCCCGCTGCCAGTCCATGCACCTTCGACAAATCATTCCGCTCCGCAATATCGACCCGAGAATGCCCGCAGCCACGCGACGATGCAAGCACGGGCTGCAGGCGGAACGGGAGAGGTCGGTGCTTACTACACGCCGCCCCGACACCAGTTATGCCGGATCAGGATTGCAACCTTGAGCACGAATATTCAGACAGCATTCAGAAAAGCAATTTTAAGGTGCGCCTCGTTACTTATTCTATCAATGGGGGGAATTCATGGACAAGTACACCAAGACTGTATTGACCGTTATCGCCTTTGCACTAGTACTGATCGCAACACAGAACACGATCACGCCGGCGAAAGCACGTGGCGACTGTGGCGATGCAGACTATAATCCCTGCTGGGTAAGACTGGTGAAGTGAGGGCGCATAACGCCGCCACGCAACCTGTCTAACCTTCAGATCTTGCGCTCTCTTGAGAACAGCCGATCCGAATGTGCTGACAAGACACGAGGTCACGCATCGGCATGCCTGGAGCCTCTTCCAGACATGCCTCCTCGTAAGCTGAACCGATTATACTTCAGCGATCTTGCGCGCAGCCTGAATGGCCGTGCGTGCACCGGCCCTTAGCTGCGCCGTTTCCGTGCCAGCGATGACCAGATCGAGGCCGAGCTTCAGATATTCGCCCGCGCGAGTACCGTCGCCGCCGAAGGCACAAATCACCTTGCCGTGGGCACGGCAGCGCGCAAGCGCGGTTGCAAGCGCCTGATCGATTGCGGCGCTGTCAGGCGCGAGCCGAGCGCCGTTCGAAAGCGCGATGGAAAGATCGGACGGGCCGACGAAGATGCCGTCGATACCGTCAACCGCTAGGATTTCATCAATCGCGTCGAGGGCAGTCCGCGTCTCCACCATGGCGATGGTGACGGTCAGGCTGTTGGCGGTCTGCAGATAGTCTTCCGCAGGGAGACCGAAGTGATTGAGCGCCAGCGACGGACCCCAGCTGCGCTCGCCGAGTGGTGGATATTTCGTCGCCTTTACCAGCGCGCGCGCGTCATCGGCGGAGTTGATCATCGGGGCGATGATGGCGGAGGCTCCGGCATCAAGAAGCCTGGAGGCGGAGGCAAAATCGCCGACGGGAATACGCGCAATGGCCGGCTTGCCGGCCAGGCGCACATAGGCAATGCCGTTGGCGGCCGACGTCATGTCCCACATGCCATGTTGCATATCCAGCACGACGGTATCGAAGTCTTCCTGCGCCAGATGATTGACGAGCATCGGGTCGGGTACGCCAACCCAGCCGGAGATCATGCCGCCATTCTCGCGGCGCTTCAGGCGTCCGGCAAAACCGCTAATATCAGTCGTCATTGTCTTTCCTCACCTATCAACACAGGCTCAATCTTTGAAGACAGCCCTGCCGTCAAATCACGGCGAGCCGGTGCGAGCGACAATACTCAATTCTCATTGCCGAACCACTCGAAAGTGAGTGACCAGCATGCGCAAGCCTAGAAAACAGGCTTCGCCGAGTATGGCCGGGAGGGAAGCCGGAAATCCAACGTGAAGCTGCCAGATAAACATGACAAACATACAGATTTCGTTGCAGCCAGGTCCATAAGGCATCGTATGAAAAGCGAACCCGAACCATTAGCCGCGTGACGACGGGCCGGCCGCTTGAGCATAAACGATCAAGACCGATCAGCGGCCAAGGGGTGTCAGCAGCGATATCTGCCGACACCCTAGTTGCTTAGATGATCCCGCCGCCGCCGGCCACGGATGCCGGGCGTTCGGCGGCGACCTTGCCGCGATAGCCGCTCGCGCGATAGGTCGCAACCGGATCGATGGCACCACCGGCCCGGCGGCGTGCTTCGGCAAGGATAGGCTCGACATCGGCGCGATAGGCCCGCTTCAGCGTTTCCGAGGCCATCAGCGCGTCATTGGCATCCTGATATTCGCCGAGTGCATTGCGATCGACGATCAGCGCCTGCGCATAGGCACGGCGGATTTCGTTGGCGCTGGAGATCAGGCTTTCGATCGGGTCCGTGACATTATGCGACTGGTCGATCATATGCGCCGGATTGAAGTCGTTGACCCCGCGCCGCTCGGCATCGACCAGTTCGTTGAAGACGAGGAAAAGGCGATAGGGCTCGATCGCACCGGCATCGAGATCGTCGTCGCCATATTTCGAGTCGTTGAAATGGAACCCGCCGAGCTTGCCGAACTGGATGAGCCGCGCCACGATCATCTCGATATTGGTGTTCGGAGCGTGATGGCCGAGGTCGACCAGGCAATGCGCCTTGGGGCCGAGCGTCTGCGCGATCAGGTAATTGGTACCCCAATCCTGAACAACCGTCGAATAGAAGGCCGGCTCGTACATCTTGTGCTCGGAGAACAGTCTCCAGTCATCGGGCAGCGCCTTGTAGATGTCTGCCATCGCGGCAAGATAGCGCTCGAACGCCTTGGTGAAATTGGTCTGGCCGGGGAAGTTCGAGCCGTCGCCGACCCATACAGTCAGCGCCTTGGAGCCGATCGCCTTGCCGATCTCGATGCATTCGATGTTGTGCTCGACGGCCTGGGCGCGGGTCGCTGTATCGACGTGGCTGAGCGAGCCGAATTTGTAGGAATGCGACTGACCGGGTGCATCCGAGAAGGTGTTGGAGTTCATGGCATCGAAGCCAAGGCCGAGCGCCTCGCCTTTGGCCTTGAGTTCGCGTGGATCCGCCTTGTCCCAGGGAATATGCAGCGAGACCTTGGGCGTAGCACGGGTCAGCTGCTGGATGACGGCGCAATCGTCGAGCTTGTCGAAAATGCCGCGCGGTTCGCCTGTGCCGGGGAAGCGGGCAAAGCGAGTACCGCCGGTGCCGACGCCCCAGGACGGAACGGCAACGAAGAACTCGGAGACTTTCCTGGTGACGGCGTCGATATCGACGCCGCGGCGGGCAAGCGTGGCGCCGAGCGCCTCATAGTCGGATTTCAGCGCAGCGACGCGCTTGTCGTTTTCTGCAGCCACCAGATCGGGCGCAATTCTAAACTCGGCCATTCTTTCCTCCCAAACGATGAAGGCCCGCGCCGGCAAGCATAGCTGCGGCGCGGGCCGTTTGATATCAGCGCGTGAAGCTTTGCGCGTTGCCGGCGTCGACGTTGATGATATTGCCTGTCGATTTGGCAGAAAGGTCCGAGGCCAGGAAGTAGATCGCCTCGGCGATGTCCTCGGGCAGGACGTTCAGCTTCAGCATCGAACGCTTGCGGTAATGTTCCTCCAGCTCGTCCACCTCGATCTTCGAGGAAGCGGCGCGCTGCTCGCGCCATTCGCCGTTCCAGATCTTCGAGCCGCGAAGAACGGCATCTGGATTGACCGTATTCACCCGGATGCCGGCCTCGGCGCCCTCCAGCGCCAGGCAGCGAGCCAGATGGATTTCGGCTGCCTTCGCCGTGCAATAGGCGGCGGCATTCGGCGAGGATGCAAGGCCGTTCTTCGATGCGACGAAGACGACGTTGCCGCCGAGGTTCTGGCGGCGGAACAGCCGGAAGGCTTCACGCGACACAAGGAAGTAGCCGGTTGCGAGAATATCCATGTTGCGGTTCCACATCGAAAGCTCCGTGCTTTCGATCGGGGCAGACGATGCGATCCCGGCATTCGATACCAGAATATCGACACCGCCGAACTCGACGCAAGCCTCGGCAAAGGAGGAGATGACGGCATCTTCCTTCGTCACATCAAGCTTGACACTGCGCACGGCGTCGGCGCCGAACATTTTTGCAAAATCCGCCTGGGTTCCCTCGAGTGCCACCTGGTCGATGTCAGCCAGAACGACGCAGGCGCCTTCACTCACGAGACGAGCGGCCGTAGCGCGGCCAATGCCGCCGGCACCACCGGTCACGAAAGCGACACGGCCGGCAAGGCTTTTCGGCTTGGGCATGCGCTGCAGCTTTGCCTCTTCCAGTAGCCAATATTCTATATCAAACGCTTCCTGTTCCGGCAGGCCCTGATATTCCGACACCGTGGAAGAGCCGCGCATGACGTTGATAGCGTTGACGTAGAACTCCCCGGCGATCCGGGCGGTCGCCTTGTCGCGCGCAAATGAGAGCATGCCAACGCCGGGAACAAGAAAGATCACCGGGTTCGGATCGCGCATGGCAGGTGAGTTGTCATGCTTGCAATCATTGTAATAGCGCGCGTAATCTGCGCGGTAGTCTTCCAGCGCCTTGTCGAGGCCGGAGATCACGGCATCGACATCGGGCTTGGCTGGATCGAAATCGACGATCAACGGGCGGATCTTGGTGCGCAGGAAGTGATCCGGGCAACTCGTGCCGAGGGCGCCGAGCGGGCGGAGGCTCTTCGAATTGACGAATTCGAGCACGGCATCCTGATCGTCGAAATCGCCGAGCTTGCGTTCGGCCTTGCCAATGCGGCCGCGGATCTCAGGCATCAACCGGGCGGCGATGGCACGACGCTCCGCCTGCGGCAGGCTTTCGACGACTGCGCCACCGAAAATCGTCTTACCTTCGGTCTTGGCGGCGAACCATTCGATCGCCTTGTTGATGATGGCCAGCGTCAGCTCGTAGCAGGCCTTGGCGTCATCGGCCCAGGTGAAGAGGCCATGGCTTTCAAGGACAACGCCCTTTGCATTCGGATGCGCCTTAACGAAGGCTTCAAGGTCGAGCCCGAGCTGGAACCCGGGACGGCGCCAGGGCAGCCAGCCGATCTCGTCGCCAAAAATTTCGCGTGTCAGCTCGCGCGAATTCTTCGCAGCGGCGATGGCGATGATCGCGTCGGGATGCATGTGATCGACATGGACGAATGGCACGAAGCCGTGCAGCGGCGTATCGATGGAAGCGGCGCGTGCATTCAGATTGAAGGTGCAATGCGGCAGGAAGCCGACCATGCGATCCTCGTCTGCGACACCCTGATAGATATTCTTCAGGCTATCGAGCTTGTCCTGATAGAGTGTCGCGAAGCCATCGAGCTTGATGGTGCCGACATCGCCGCCGGAGCCCTTGACCCACAACACCTTGACCTTTTCGCCGGAAAGCGGATCGGTTTCCATGACCTTGGCCGACGTGTTGCCGCCGCCGTAGTTGGTGATACGCTTGTCTGCACCGAGCAGATTCGAGCGATACAGCAGTTTGCCCGGCTCATCGAGACCGGCCGCATATGCATCATCCCAACGGTTCTTTAGAAGCTGAACGCCAGCCGCCATGTCATCCTCCCTTGAAATCAAGTCTTGCGAGCGGACCGAAACATGATGGCACCACCCTTTGTGAGCAGGATATCGCTCACGCATAGTCACCTTGTCAATCGAAAACGATCATATTCGATAATGTTGCGATGCAATATGAAAGTTTATGATCGTTTATGATTGACACCTCGTCATATTTGCGAAATAACCGCCCCCAAGGAGGAGCCGATGCACGAACGTGAACGCCATCGCATTATTCTGAGCGCCGTACAGGAAAAGCCTGTCGTGACGATTCAGGATATTTCCGAGCTGACAGAGGCTTCGGAAGCGACGATACGCCGTGATATCGCTGCCTTGCATGTGCAGGGAAAGATCCGCCGCGTCCGCGGCGGCGCCGAATCCATCCATCCTCCGCAACTCGGCAATCTGGCTGGTCGGCCCTTTCGAGTTTCAGAATCAGTCAACATCGACAAGAAGCGCGCAATTGCGCGCAAGGCTGCAGAACTGTGCAATCCGGGCGATGCCATCATCATCAACGGCGGCACGACGACGTTTCAACTCGTGCACTACATCTCAGCCTTCCGTCTGCAGGTGATGACAAACTCCTTCGCCATTGCCGAACATCTGGTCAAGCACTCGAAAAATACCGTGACGGTTCCGGGAGGCGCGATCTATCGCGAGCAAAGCCTCATTCTGTCGCCCTTTGACAATGACACGACCCGCAATTTCTACGCGCGACGGATGTTTCTCGGCGCGCAGGGCGTTGGCCCACTTGGCATCATGGAAGCGGACGGGCTGCTGATCCAGAGTGAACAGAAGCTGATGCGCCAGGCCGATGAACTGATCGTCATGGTCGATTCCAGCAAGTTCCGCCAGCGTTCCAGCCTGATCCTTTGCCCGCTCGAACAGGTGACGACGATCATCACCGATGACGGCATTTCGCCGGACACGGTGCGGATGATCGAAGGCGCCGGCGTGTCGCTGATCATTGCGAATGTTTCGGCTGAGGCCGAGGAGGAGGATTCCCCGTCTGTCGCATAAGGGACACGGCTCAGATGGGGTGAGCATAGCCTATCAACGTGGGAGGAAGAGACATGAATATAGCAAAGAAACTGGCGATCGGCGTTGCGCTCGTCGCGACATTGATGGCCGGAACGGCCAGTGCAAAAGACATCAAGATCGGCCTGGTGGTGAAGTCGCTCGGCAACGGCTTCTTTGAAGCCGCCAACAAGGGCGCACAGGAAGCTGCCAAGGATCTCGGCGGCGTGCAGGTGATCTATACCGGCCCGACCTCGACCACGGCTGAAGGCCAGATCGAAGTGATCAATTCGCTGATCGCACAGGGCGTGGACGCCATTGCGATTTCCGCCAATGATCCCGATGCAGTCGTCCCAGCCCTCAAGAAGGCGACGCAGCGCGGCATCAAGGTCATCTCCTGGGATTCCGGCGTCGCAAAAGCCGGCCGCATCCTTCAGCTGAACCCTTCTTCCAACGAGCTGATTGGCAAGATGTGCCTGACGCTTGCCAAGGATCATCTCGATGGCGGCAAGGGCGACTTCGCCATCCTGTCGGCCACGACGACGTCGACCAACCAGAACATCTGGATCGGCGAGATGAAGAAGCAGCTCAAGGATTTCCCGGGCCTGAACCTCGTCACGACCGTCTATGGCGACGATCTCTCGGACAAGAGCTATCGTGAGGCACAGGGCCTTCTGACCTCGCACCCGGAAGTCAAGGTCATTGTCGCCCCGACGACCGTCGGCGTGCTCGCAGCTTCGCAGGCCGTCAAGGATGCCGGCAAGATCGGCAAGGTCTACGTGACCGGTCTCGGCCTGCCTTCTGAAATGGCCGGCGCGATCAAGTCCGGCGCGACGAAGGAATTCGCGATCTGGAATCCGATCGATCTCGGCTATTCCGCAACGCAGATCGCCTATCGCCTCGTCAAGGGTGAGACCGACGGCAAGCCGGGCAGCGAGATCAATGCCGGCCGTATGGGCAAAATCAAGGTTGGCGAAAACGGCGAAGCAGCCATGGCCGATCCTTTCGTCTACAATGCTTCCAATATCGATCAGTTCTCCAAGGTTTTCTGACCGAAGCAAGCATCCGCAGCTCTCCGGCGGCGACAGCCGCCGGACCTGGTTTCTCTGATCCGGTACATTGCTGATGACCACAGTCCTTCAACGTTCTATCGCGGACGCACCAGCCGCGAACCATCAGGCCATTCTGGAAATGCGCGGCATTTCCCAGATCTTCCCCGGCGTGAAAGCGCTGGATGGCGTCAGCATTTCGCTTTACCCCGGCAAGGTCACCGCCCTGATCGGCGAGAACGGCGCAGGCAAGTCGACCCTCGTCAAAATCCTGACCGGCATCTACAGGCCGAACGAGGGGGAAATTCTCGTCGATGGCAAGCCGACAACTTTCGCCAATGCCCAGGCCGCCATCGATGCGGGCGTCACCGCTATCCATCAGGAGACCGTGCTCTTCGACGAGCTGACGGTCGCCGAGAATATCTTCCTTGGTCACGCACCGCGCACATCCTGGCGCACCATCGACTGGAAGAAGATGAACAGCCGGTCGAAAGAGCTTCTCCAATCGCTGGAAAGTGCGATCGATCCGACAACCCGACTGAAAGACCTCTCCATTGCGCAGCGTCATCTCGTAGCGATCGCTCGCGCCTTGTCGATCGAGGCCCGCATCGTCATCATGGATGAGCCCACCGCTGCCCTTTCGCGCAAGGAGATCGACGATCTCTTCCGCATCGTCGAGGGATTGAAGGCCAAGGGCAAGGCGATCCTCTTCATCAGCCACAAGTTCGACGAACTCTATGAAATCGCCGATAATTTTGCCGTCTTCCGCGACGGTCGCGCCGTTGGTCACGGCGATCTGAAAGCGACGCCGCAGGACGAGATCGTCCGCATGATGGTTGGCCGAGACGTCAAGGACGCTTTCCCGAAAGTCTCCGTGACCATCGGTGAGACGGTGCTGGACGTCGCCAATTATTGCCACCGCACGGAATTTCGTGACATTTCCTTCAAGCTTCGCCGCGGCGAGATCCTAGGCGTCTACGGCCTGATCGGCGCCGGGCGTTCGGAACTCTGTCAGTCCCTCTTCGGCATCACCAAGCCGCTCTCTGGTCGCTTGACGCTGGACGGCCGAGAAATCCACATCGGCTCGCCGCAGGATGCCATCCGCGCGGGGATCGTCTACGTCCCGGAAGAGCGCGGTCGTCACGGTCTGGCGCTGCCGATGCCGATCTATCAGAACATGTCGCTGCCCTCGCTTGGGCGCACCTCGCGCAAGGGCTTCCTGAAGGCGGCCAACGAATTCGCGCTGGCGCGCAAATATGCCGAACGGCTCGATCTGCGCGCCGCCGCCCTATCCGTGCCCGTCGGCACGCTGTCAGGCGGCAATCAGCAGAAGGTAGTCATCGGCAAATGGCTGGCGACACAGCCGAAGATCATCATTCTCGACGAGCCCACAAAGGGCATCGATATCGGCTCGAAGGCAGCCGTCCACGGCTTCATCAGCGAGTTGGCGGCCGAGGGCCTCAGCATCATCATGATCTCCTCCGAATTGCCCGAGATCATCGGAATGGCGGATCGCGTGCTTGTGATGAAAGAAGGGCTTTCGGCCGGCCTGTTTGACCGCGACGAGCTGACACCGGAAACGCTGGTGCGAGCCGCCACGGGAAATGCATAGGGAGAGCAGGATGTCACGTATCCTCAAAAGACGAGAAACACTGCTCTTCGTCATCATCGTCGTGATGATCGCGGGCTTTGCGACGCGTGCCAGCGGCTTTGCCGACCCCGCCAATCTCGCCAATATCTTCAACGACACATCGATCCTCATCATCCTCGCTTTGGCGCAGATGACGGTCATCCTGACGAAATCGATCGATCTTTCCGTTGCCGCCAATCTCGCCTTTACAGGCATGGCTGTGGCCATGCTGAACGCCGGCTATCCCGATCTGCCGTTGATCGTGCTCGTCTTGGCCGCGATCGTCATGGGCGCGGTGCTCGGCGCCATTAACGGCTACCTCGTCTGGGCGCTGGAAATCCCGCCGATCGTCGTCACCCTCGGCACACTTACCATCTATCGCGGCATGGCCTTCGTGCTGTCGGGCGGTGCTTGGGTCAATGCGCATCAATTCACACCGATCTTCCTCAACGTGCCGCGCACGCCGCTTCTCGGCCTGCCGGTACTTGCCTGGATAGGTGTCGCGATCGTGCTGATGATGTATTTCGTGTTGCGCTACACGCGGTTCGGCCGCTCGACGTATGCCAGCGGCGGCAATCCGGTCGCGGCCGTCTATGCCGGCATCGACGTTGGCTGGACGCGGTTCCTCGCCTTCGTTCTCTCCGGCGCGCTCGCCGGGCTCAGCGGCTATCTCTGGGTTTCGCGCTACGCAGTTGCCTATGTCGATATCGCCAACGGTTTCGAACTCGATAGTGTGGCAGCCTGCGTCATCGGCGGCATTTCGATCGCAGGCGGCGTCGGTTCAGTCGCCGGCGCAGTGCTGGGCGCGCTGTTCCTCGGCGTCATCAAGAATGCGCTCCCGGTCATCGGCATCTCGCCGTTTACGCAGATGGCGATCTCCGGCACCGTCATCATCCTTGCCGTCGTCTTCAACGCCCGGCGCGAACGCAATCGCGGCCGCATCATCTTGCGCGATCAGGCCGCAAAAGACACCGCCAGTGAGGGAGCAATCGCATGAGCAACGCTTCGCAAGCGGCAATAGGGGAAAAGCGCGTCATTCCGGATCGCCTCGGCACTCCTTTCAAACGCATCTTGTCGAGCTGGGAGACGCTGCTCTTTGGCGTCGCGGTCGCGATCTTCATCTTCAATTCGCTGGCTTCGCCCTATTTCCTTGATCCCTTCAATCTCTCCGATGCGACCTTCAATTTCACCGAAAAGGCGATGATCGCCTTTGCCATGGCGCTGCTGGTCATTTCGGGTGAAATCGACCTTTCGGTCGCAGCCATCATAGCGCTCGCCTCGACTGCGATGGGGGCCGCCGCACAAGTGGGCGTTGACACGCCTGGCCTTGTCGCCATTGGCCTTGGTGTCGGACTGCTTTGCGGCCTATTCAACGGTTTCCTTGTTTCCGGAATGAAGCTGCCATCGATCGTCGTTACCATTGGCACGATGAGCCTCTTTCGCGGGATCTCCTATATCGTGCTCGGCGATCAGGCTTACGGCAACTATCCGGACAGTTTCGCCTATTTCGGCCAGGGCTATGTGTTCTGGGTCTTCTCCTTCGAATTTGTCCTCTTCATCGTGCTGGCAATCGCTTTTGCGATCCTGCTGCATGCGACGAATTTCGGCCGCCAGGTCTATACAATCGGCAATAATGACTTTGCCGCGCGCTTCTCCGGCATTCCGGTCGAGCGGGTCAAATTCATCCTGTTCCTCCTGACCGGCCTGATGAGCGGCATCGCCGCCGTCTGCCTCACCTCGCGCCTCGGCTCGACGCGTCCCTCGATCGCACTCGGCTGGGAGCTGGAGGTGGTCACCATGGTCGTGCTTGGCGGTGTGTCGATCCTCGGAGGCTCAGGCACGATCGGTGGCGTCGTCATCGCCGCCTTCGTCATGGGCCTCGTCACCTTCGGCCTCGGGCTGCTCAACGTTCCCGGCATCGTCATGTCGATCTTTATCGGCCTCCTCCTCATCATCACCATCGCGCTGCCGATCGTTGCCCGGCGCATCAGGACCATGAGCTCCAAATGACATCAGCTCTCGAACGCCACGCCTTCAAGATGACGCTCAATCCCGGCATGGAAGCGGAGTATAGAAGGCGCCACGATGAAATCTGGCCCGAGCTTGTCGACTTGCTGCATCAGGCGGGAGCGAGCGACTATTCCATCCATCTCGATCGCGAGACGAATACGCTTTTCGGCGTGCTCACACGGCCAAGGGATCACACCATGTCGAGCCTGCCCGAGCACCCCGTCATGAAGAAATGGTGGGCGCATATGGCCGACATCATGGCGACCAATCCTGATAACTCGCCCGTCCAGAGCGATCTCGTCACGGTTTTCCATCTGCCATGACCGACACGAAAGCCTACCGCCGTATCGCCGTGATCGACATCGGCAAGACCAATGCCAAGGTTGTCGTGCTGGAGGCCGAAACGGGCGGCGAAATCGCTGTGGTGAAAACCAGCAACAGCGTGGTGAAGACCGGCCTCTATCCGCACTACGATATCGAGCGCCTGTGGTCCTTCATCATCGAGGCGTTGAAGGGGTTTGCAACCGTTCCCGGTTTCGATGCAATCTCGATCACCACGCATGGCGCATCGATGGCGTTGCTCGACGCCAACGGTCATCTTGCGCTGCCGGTTCTGGATTATGAATACACCTACCCGCAGCCCGTTCAGCAAGCCTATGGGGAATTCCGTCCGGCTTTTGCCGAAACCTTCTCTCCGAGCCTGCCCGGTGGCCTGAATATCGGCGCACAGATCTATTTCCAGAAAAGCGCCTTCCCCGAAGCTTTTGCCCGCGTAGCGACGATCCTCACCTACCCACAATATTGGGCATTTCGCCTGACCGGCATTGCCGCCAATGAGGCGACCTCACTTGGGTGCCATAGCGATCTCTGGAATCCGACTATCGGAGACTATTCCTCCCTCGTGGCCAGGCTCGGCATCCGCGCACTGATGGCGCCGGTACGCTCCGCATTCGACACTCTCGGACCGGTGCGGCCCGCGCTCGCCGCCGAGATAGGCCTTACGACGCCGGTTCCGGTCTATTGCGGCATCCACGACTCCAACGCCTCGTTGTTACCGCGTCTTGTCGAGAACGAAGCGCCTTTCTCCGTCGTATCGACGGGGACATGGGTGATCAGTTTTGCCGTTGGCGGGGATCTCGACCATCTGGATCCCGAGCGCGATGCCCTCGCCAATGTCGATGCCTACGGCCGTGCAGTGCCCTCGTCCCGGTTCATGGGCGGGCGCGAATTCGAAATCCTTGCCGCAGAGATCGGCCCGGCATCGTCGGATGCCATTGAAGGTGCGCTTCGAAGGGTACTGGAAAAGGGCGTCATGCTGCTGCCGAACGTTGTCGAGGGCTCCGGGCCATTTCCTGGCAACAAAATGCGGTGGATCGGTGAAATCCCGGCCGATGCCGCCGAGCGCCTGGCAGCAGTCAGTCTCTATCTCGCTCTGATGACCGAAGCATGCCTCGGGCTAATAGGAGCCAGGGGATCGATCTTCGTTGAGGGGCCATTTGCGCTCAATCGCAGTTATCTCATTGCCCTGGCCGCATTGGCGGACGCCGATGTCATCGCTCTAGCCGGTTCGACCGGAACCAGCCAGGGGGCAGCCCTGCTGACTGGCGTGCGTCCATTTGCTGCCGCGGCCAGCGTGCCGGTTCGCGGCGAGCTGCCCGGATTACGAGGCTACCGGCAAGTCTGGCGTGACGCTCTGACCGGTTAAATCCCCGCCTCGTCAAGTTCTGCCGCGGCAATTTCAGCGATTTGGAGGGTGGATGCGACATGCTCGTTCTGGCCGTCTTCGATCAACCATGCCGCCGATAGGCCAGCCCAGGCAACAATCCACTGCAACATGCGCCTGCGATCCAGTTGCGCCGCCTCAACGACAACGCCGACCTGCCGCTTCAGGCGGCCCGTAGCTGCCGCGACTGCGTGATCCGGATTGCAAAAGAGATTGGCGTAGTCGAAGCCGCGCTCCCCCACCAATCCCTTCGGATCGATCGCCAGCCAGCCCCGCTCTGCGAAGTCCAGAATATTGCCGTGATGCACATCGCCATGGAGAGGCACGACGTCTTGCGGGTCCGATAGAAGCGCGCGGGCGGTGGTTCCCGATCGCACAAACATACCGCCTTCGCGGCGAGCAGCAGATTCGAGCGAGCGAAACCGTTCGGAGAGCGGGATCAATTTCGGCAAGACTACTCCGCGCTGCGCATGCAATCCCGCCACAGCCTTGCAGATGATATGGCTCGCCTCATCGTCTTGCCCGTTCTTTGCCATCTCGGCGAGGGAATGATTGCCTGTTGCTCGCTCGAGCAAGATAGCATCGTCCTTATGCTCAAGGACCCGAGCAGCTCCAACTCCGTTCCACCAGACCATAAGCTCGGCGCCCCATTTCTCCTCGGGTACGACCGCGATCTTGAGCATGGCCGGTTCCCCATTCCGGCGGACGGGGAAAAGCCGGCTTGAATGCGTCACGATCGCCTCACCGTCCGCTACGAGGCGCCAGAGGTCAAAATAGGCTCTCCATTCCTCATGCTCATTCATACGGCATGCCCCTTCCCAACATGATCCCGCAGTGGTGGCCGCATCGCAGCTCCAGACCCGTGAGCTCCGCTCTCTTCCAGATTTAATCTATACGGCATTGTCGAAGCCGCACGCGTCGAAACCCATACGCGTACAGCCGATAAGAACTCAACCGATGAACGGCTCCCGTCGGGCCAGAACATTACTTAGGCTTTGGCAGCTGAGATACAACAACGGTCCCTTGACGAAATCTCGCGAAAAATCGCCGAAATTGTCTCGGCCACGGTTATTTTCTTGCGGAATCGCCGCAACATTTCTACAGAAAATACTCTTATGAGCGCCTTCGAGGTCAAAAATGACCGAAGGCAATCATCGGCTTCTATGCCAGTCCTGTCTTCTTCAAGAAAGTGTCCTACGGCAGTTTGCGCTTCGAGACAGGCTAGGGGGGTTACAAGGGCGCTGCCGCGTCCATCCAAGGAGAGATAATATGAGTCTGAAGACATTGACGGCCGCGACCTTCGTCGCATCGCTGGCCTTCGCACCTCTCGCACATGCAGATATCACGATCGGCCTTATCGCGCCGCTGACCGGTCCGGTCGCCGCTTACGGCGAACAGGTCAAGAATGGTGCACAGACCGCCGTCGACGAAATCAACAAGAGTGGCGGCGTACTCGGCCAGAAGCTCGTTCTGAAGCTCGGCGACGATGCCGGCGACCCGAAGCAGGGTGTTTCCGTCGCCAACGGCTTTGTCGGCGACAGCATCCACTTCGTCGTCGGCCCGGTTACGTCGGGCGTTGCCATCCCCGTTTCCGATGCGCTCGCCGAAAACGGTATCCTGATGGTCACGCCGACCGCAACGGCTCCGGATCTGACCAATCGCGGCCTGACCAACATCCTGCGCACCTGCGGCCGTGACGACCAGCAGGCAACGGTCGCTGCCAACTACGTCGTGAAGAACCTCAAGGACAAGAAAATTGCCATCCTTGACGACAAGGGCGCCTATGGTAAGGGCCTGGCGAAAGCCTTCAAGGATACCCTCAACAAGGGCGGTGTGACCGAGGTTGTTGACGACTCCCTCACCCCCGGTGAAAAGGACTACAGCGCCCTGACGGCGAAGCTGAAGCAGGCCGGCGTCGAAGTCATCTATTTCGGCGGCTATCACCCGGAAGCCGGCCTTCTTGCCCGCCAGCTGCATGACATCTCCGTCAAGGCACAGATCATCGGCGGCGACGGCCTCTCCAACACCGAGTACTGGGCAATCGCCAACAGCTCGGCTGCCGGCACGATCTTCACCAACGCTTCCGACGCGCTGAAGAACCCGGATTCGCAGAGCGCAGTTGCTGCCCTCAAGGCACGCAACATCCCGGCTGAAGCCTTCACGCTCAACGCCTATGCCGCCGTACAGGTGCTGAAGGCTGGTATCGAAAAGGCAGGCAAGGCTGACAACGCTGATGCCGTCGCCACCGCACTGAAGAAGGGCGAGCCCATCGACACTGCCATCGGCAAGGTGACCTACGGCGAAACCGGCGACCTGACCTCGCAGAGCTTCTCGCTCTTCAAGTGGGAAGACGGCAAGATCGTTTCGGCCGAATAAGCCCTTAGACGATAACCTTTAAAACCGAAGCCGGACCAACGACAGTTGGTCCGGCTTTCTTATTGGTAACGAGGTTTGGAGCCCTCGCGTCAGCAAACACTCTGGAAACGCTCGACGCAGGTGGTCAAAACCTCTTCACCCGGCCGCTTCCACCAGTTGTTCTGGGAGAAGATCTCGACTTCCTGCATCCCGAAAAAGCCCGCCTTCTCGATCTCGGCACGGATGCCCTTGAGATCGATGACACCGTCGCCCATCATGCCGCGGTCAAGCAACAGGTCTGTCGTCGGCACGAGCCAGTCGCAGATATGATGGGCGAGGATGCGACCGCCGGCACCGGCGCGAGCAATCTGCTGATGAAGCTTCGGATCCCACCAGACATGGTAGACGTCGACCGCAACACCGATGCCGTCGCCCAGGAGATCGCAGATGTCGAGTGCCTGTTCGAGCGTGTTCACGCAGGCACGGTCGGCGGCATACATCGGATGCAGCGGCTCGATCGCAAGCGGAATGCCGGAGCTGCGGGCATGGGGCAGGATCGCAGCTATACCGTCGGCCACCATCTCACGAGCGTGAGCGATGTCCCTCGATTCCGCCGGAAGACCGCCCACGACAAGAACGAGGCAATCGGCATTCAGCGCCGCCGCTTCGTCGATCGCGCGCTTGTTGTCGTCGATCGCCGCTGCCCGGCCTTCGGCATCAGCAGCCGGAAACATGCCGCCGCGGCAAAGACCGGTAACCTTGAGCTTGTTATCTGCAACGATCCTGGCGGCTTCGGAAAGGCCGATCTTGTGAACCTGATCGCGCCAGGGTGCGATCGCGACAATGCCCTGCTTCAGACAGGCTTCGACCGCCTGGCGCATGTCATATTGCTGGCGCACCGTCGCCAGATTGATCGATAGTCCCTCGACCGTCATTGCGATTCTCCTCCTCTAATCCCTTGTCCGCTATTCGACGCCGACGGTAGCAAGGATGGTTTTCATCCGACGCACCGCCAGATCCGGATCGCGTAGAACACGGGCAGCATCCGCCAGCCGGAAAAGCTCCGAAAGATGCAGGATAGAGCGCGTGCTCTGCTGGCCGCCAAGCATCTGGAAATGGTCCTGGAAGCCATTGAGATAGGCAAGAAAGACAACGCCGGTCTTGTAGAAGCGCGTCGGTGCCTTGAAGATGTGGCGCGACAGCGGAACCGTCGGCGCCAAGATCTGATGAAACGCATCGAGGTCATTCTCGGCAAGCTTCGCCAGCGCCGCACTTGCGGCTGGTGCGATCGCGTCGAAGATGCCGAGCAGCGCGTGCGAATAGCCTTGGTCGTCACCGGCGATCAGTTCGGCATAGTTGAAGTCGTCACCCGTATACATTTTCACCGACGGATCGAGCCGGCGGCGCATGATAATCTCCTTCTCGGCCGACAGCAGCGAGATCTTGACGCCATCGACCTTGGCGGCGTTCTGATTGATGATCGTGACGGCTGTTTCCATCGCCTGCATATCATCAGTCGATCCCCAATAGCCGGCAAGCGCCGGATCGAACATCGAGCCGAGCCAATGGATCATCACCGGCTCCCGGACTTGCCGGAGAATGCGGTCGTAGACGCGGGCATAATCGTCCGGGCCTTTGGCGGCTGCGGCAAGCGCGCGGCTTGCCATCAGAATGATACGACCGCCCTGCCCTTCGACATAGGCAACCTGCTCCTCATAGGCACGAATGACATCATCGATCGTGACATCAGGGCCCGGCGGCAAATGGTCCGTGCCGGCGCCATAGGCGATCACGGCATCCGGCCTGGCGCGTGCCGCCGATTGCGCATTGGCGATCAGCTCCTTGGCGCCTGCCCAGTCGAGCCCCATGCCACGCTGCGCCGTATCCATGGCCTCCGCGACGCCGAGACCGAGATCCCAGAGATATTCGCGGAAGGCGATCGTGCGGTCCCAGTCGATATTGCGATCGAGCCAGGGATCATTGTCTGCGAAGGGATCGACGACAACGTGAGCGGCGGCATAGGCGACGCGACTGAAACGATGACCGGCCGCCGGCTTGAGCGGAGCGCTCACCGGCATATTGGTGAGCGTGAATTCTGCAAGCGTACCACCGGCCGCTGGCAAGCGAAGGTTTCTGGTCATATTGCCAGCTCCTCAGCGAACCGCAAGTGCTGGCACGTCGACCCAACGGCGCTCGGCCCAGCTCTGCTGCGCAAGTTCCGCCAGTTGAACGCCTTTGGCACCTTCGCGGAGCGTGAACTTCCACGGCGCATCCTCTGCGACATGGCACAGGAACTGCTCCCATTGCGCCTTGAACCCGTTGTCGAAAACCTGCGTGTCCGGCACCTCGTCCCAGGTGTCGAAGAAGTTGATCGGTTGCGGTTGATCAGGGTTCCAGACCGGCTTCGGCGTGTTGACGCGATGCTGGGTCCAGCAACGCATCAGGCCGCAGACGGCTGAACCGTGCGTGCCGTCAACCTGGAAGGTGACGAGATCATCACGACGCACACGAACGGCCCAGGATGAATTGATATGGGCGATAACGCCGCCTTCTAGCTCGAAGGTGGCATAGGCGGCATCGTCGGCATCGGCGACATAGGTCTTGCCGTTCTCATCGACGCGGCTTGGGATATGGGTCGCGCCGAGGCAGCTGACGGACTGGACCTCGCCGAACAGATTGTCGAGCACATAGCGCCAGTGCGGGAGCATATCGAGGATCATGCCGCCGCCCTCTTTCTTCCGATAGTTCCAGGAGGGACGCTGTGCCTTTACACCCCAATCGCCTTCAAAGACCCAATAGCCGAACTCACCGCGCACGGAGAGGATCTTGCCGAAGAAGCCACTGTCACGCAGCATGGCAATCTTGCGCAGGCCCGGCAGGAACAGCTTGTCCTGCACCACGCCGTTCTTGACGCCACGGCGTTCCGCGGAAGCTGCGACCGAAAGCGCCTCTTCCAGCGTTTCGGAAATCGGCTTTTCGCAATAGACGTGCTTGCCGGCGGCAATTGCCCGCTCAAGCAGCTCGACACGCATCTGCGTTGAACCGGCATCGAAGAAGATCGTGTTGTTTGGATCAGCAAGGGCGGCGTCGAGATCGGTCGTCGTCTTGGAAAGACCATGCTTGCGCGCAATCGCCTCGATCTTTTCGGCGTTGCGGCCGACAAGCACCGGCTCGGGCATCAGCCGATCGCCGTTTGCCAACAGAACCCCACCCTGCTCGCGGATCGCCAGGATAGAACGCACCAGATGCTGATTGTAGCCCATGCGGCCGGTAATACCGTGCATGATGATACCGATCGACTTCGTCGCCATTAGAGTCATTCCTCCCGTAAATAACTATATAGTTACATAACTGACATGGCGAAGCGGTGCTGTCAACGGCCTAGGTCAATGGCCGCACTGCAGATCGGTGGAGATGTCGGGCTTGCAGCGAAAGGGCGCTTAAGGGCGCAGATAGGCGAAGATGACGTCGACGATATGCTCGCCCCAGGCATCGATCTCCGCTTTGTCGGAAAGGTTGCGCCGGAAGATCGTCGACAGCGTCCAGCGGTTCGTCAAAAAGAAGGAACCGAGTGCCGCAATGCTCATATAGATCTTGACCGGATCGCAGTCCGGGCGAAAGTCGCCAGCGGCAGCGCCTCGATCGAGCAGGCCGGCAATTTCAGAAACCAAGGGCGAATGCAGTTCGAAAATACGCGCAGACCGCTTCAGGAAGCGGGCCTTATGCATGTTTTCCGTGCTAAGAATGCCAAGGAACTCAGGGTGATCCAGGAAATATTGCCAGGTGAAGACAACTAGCTCCCGCATGCCGTCGGCGGGCGGGCGATGGGACAGATCGAGCCGTGCCTCAGCCGAACGGATGGCGATGTAGCTGCCTTCCAGAACGGCGACATAGAGCGCATCCTTGCCACCGAAATAGTGATAGAGCATCCGCTTGTTGATCTTGGCGCGTTCAGCTATGGCGTCGACGCGCGCGCCGCCATAGCCGCGTTCGGCAAATTCTTTCGTTGCCGCTGCGAGGATCGCCTTGCTGGTGCGCTCTGCGTCCCTGAGACGCGGCCGTTCCGACGCATTGGAGGATGACTGATCCGCCTTTGCAGAGTCTTCGCTCTTCGTGCGGCGCTTTACAGTTCTGGCTTCCGGCATCATGACTCCTGGCGACGTCTCTCAAGGCTTCCGCGACCTTTCCTGCCGCCGATAAGTAACCGATCATCGCACAAGTTGACAGTCCCTCGCCTGTTGGCAGTCGTAGTAACTAGACAGTTACATCGATTGAAACGTGGATATCCACCCGGCTTGCGATCCGGTTGGGTGCGGATTTCGTTGAGAAATGAAAACGGCGATCTTGCTTTCGCTGCGGGGCCAGCCCAAGAGAACGTATAGGAACGGACATCGGATGGCTCATGGCTGAGAAGCATATCGCAATCATCGGCGGAGGCCCCGCTGGGCTCATGGCGGCGGAAGTCCTGTCTTCATCCGGCCATCGCGTCACCGTCTATGACAGCATGCCGACCGTCGCGCGCAAGTTCCTGCTGGCGGGCAAATCCGGACTGAACATCACGCATTCGGAAGATTTCGCGCTCTTTGCCGATCGGTTTGGCGCTGCTTCACCGCGGCTGCGCGCCGCTCTGGATGAATTCAAGCCAAGCGATATCCGAGCCTGGGCCGAGGAACTGGGAACTGAAACATTCATCGGGTCGAGCGGCCGCATTTTCCCGAAGGTGATGAAGGCATCGCCGCTGCTGCGCGCTTGGCTCGCTCGGCTCGAGGCGCGGGGCGTAAGCGTCCTGACGCGGCACCGCTGGTCCGGCTTTGCCGATGAGCGACTGGTTTTCGAGACGCCGCAGGGCCAAAGCTTCGTCGAATATGACGCCACCCTGCTCGCGCTCGGCGGAGCCAGCTATCCCCGATTGGGCTCGGACGCAGCATGGGTCGATTGGCTCGGCGATCGAAACATCGACATCGCACCCTTTCAACCGGCCAATTGCGGCTTTGAGGTTGCCTGGAGTGCAGCATTCCGGGATCGTTTCGCCGGCGCGCCGCTGAAGGCTGTTACGGCAACCTCGGACGCTGGAACATTTCCCGGCGAGTTCGTCATTTCACAAGCGGGTATAGAGGGCAGCCTGGTCTATGCGCATGCCGCCGCACTCCGCGACCGGCTGGCTAATGAAAACAGCGCCGCATTGATCATCGATCTTGCGCCCGGTCGCTCGATCGAACGGCTGGTTCGCGATCTGGCGCGACAAGATCCGAAAGCCAGCCTTTCCAACCGCCTGCGCAAGGCGGCCGGGATTGAAGGCGTGAAGGCCGGCCTTGTTCGTGAACTTGCCAGGCCACCTGCCCTTTCGCAGCCGGAAGATCTGGCTCGCCTGATAAAGGCCTTGCCCATTCCATTGCTGCGACCAAGGCCCATTGCCGAGGCCATCTCATCGGCCGGCGGTATCCGCTGGAGCGAGCTCGACGACGATTATATGGTAAGGAAGCTTCCCGGCGTCTTTGCAGCCGGAGAAATGATCGACTGGGAGGCGCCGACGGGCGGCTACCTCCTCACGGCTTGTTTCGCCACGGGACGGATGGCAGGCAAAGGCCTGGACGCATGGCTCAGGCGCAAGACGCAGTAGGGTCGGCACCCGCGCAAAGAGGTCAGAAGGGTCTACGTCCGTACGCCGGCAAGCGACTTCGACCCTTCATGGCCACCTGTCTCATCTTCCGAACGAATATAGACCTGAAGAGAATAGCCGATGTGTTCGGTCATAAGCTCCTTGGCGCGCGGGAGATCGCGGTCAAGAGCTGCCTCCATCAATGCCGTATGATGCTCGAGCGCCATAGCATCCTGTAAGGCGGCGGCGGCCTTCTCGTAGCCGATCGTAAGACCGGCGGCGGCGCGCTGAGTCGGCGCAAGACCGAGGAAGCGGTGATGGCGCCGAAGCTGATCGCTGATCGTCGCCTGGAAGCGCAGGAGCCAGTGCGAGGTGGCCGCGCTTAAAAGTGCTGCGTGGAACGCCGTATGCTTCTCATCCCAATCATCGGCCATCTCGTCGGACGCGTCATCCGGCACGATCTTGCAGCGCGAGAGACGATAATGCGCGGTGACGACAGCCGATTCCCAATCCGGGCCGCCCCTTTCGATCGATTCCATCAGCAACGGCAGCTCAACGATCATGCGCGCGCGCATCAGATCTTCCAGCTCTCCACGGGAGACCGGTGCGACGGCAAAGCCACGATTGCTGACCGCCGTCACCAGCTTCTCGGCCTCCAGCCGTGAAAGTGCCTCGCGAAGTGGCGTCCAACCAACTCCATAGCTGTCTCGCAAGGCCCCGAGCCGCAAGGACGCGCCGGGCCTCAGCCTCGTATTGAGGATGTCGCGCCGCAACAGCGCGTAGGCCGCCTCGGTTTTGCTCAACGCGTCCTTGTCTTCCATGCCCTCATCCCCATCGTCTCCCGGCCAGGATTATATATATAATCGCCGTATAGGGAAAATATATATTAAAGGCTCATGCCCCGCATATCATATATCTCAAATTGACAGGAGTTCAGCAGTCGCTATGATCCCCGCCAAGAGAGCCTGAGGGAACATGGCTCCTTGACACATCCGGGAGGGAAATATGCGTAATTCTACGTCCAAATGGCTATCCAGCCTCGTGGTCGCCGGTGCATTTATGGCGGGCGTCGCCACGGCGTCGGCCGAACCCATCAAGATCGCAATCGCCAACTTCGGCGAGCATCCGCAGCTCAACGCCTCGATCGCCGGCTTCAAGAAGGCACTCGCCGAGAACGGCTTCGTCGAAGGCAAGGATGTCGTTTATTCCGAAAGCAATACGAGCTTTGACGCATCGCTCGTGCCGCAGATGATCGCCAAGCTTCAGGCAGAACACCCGAAGCTGATGTATACCGTTACGACGCCGGTATCGCAGATTGCCAAGAAGGCGCTTGCAGGCTCCGGCATTCCGATCGTCTTTACCGCAGTTACTGATCCGGTCGCCGCCAAGCTCGTTCCATCGTGGGATTCAGGTGATGTCGGCATCACCGGTTCGAGCGACCTGCAGGACATTTCCGCCGTTCTGACCTTCACCAAGAAGCTGCTCCCGAATGCCAAGCGCATCGGCGTCCCCTACAATCCGGGCGAAGCCAACGACGTCGCGCTGATCGAAAAGGTCAAGGCGGCAGCTCCGGCTGCTGGCCTCGAAGTGGTGCCTGTCGGCGTCGACAACGTCAATGACATCCAGCAGCGCATCGCCTCCCTCGCCGGCAAGGCTGACGTGATCTACACGCCCGCCTCCAACCTGCTGCAGCCGGCAATCCCGGCCGTTGCCGCCGCCGCTCGCCAGGCGCAGATCCCGATCGTCAACTCCGACGACGCTGCGGTTCGCAACGGCGTCGTGCCGGCAAGCTTCGCCGTCAACTACATCCAGGTCGGCGAGAATGCCGGCAAGATCGCCGCAGAAATCCTGAAGGGTGCCGACCCGAAGACGATCAAGCCCTCCGTTCCGGCCTACAAGGACCACGCGCCGCTGATCAACAAGGCCGTCCTGAAGGCATTCGGAGCCGAAGTGCCTGCTTCGCTTGCCGACTGCAATTGCTTCACGAAGTAATAGGCGGCATTTTCGAGGGATCAATCCGATCCATGGCGGCGTCAAAGGCGCCGCCATTTCATAACCCTACACTGCAGGGGAGGCACGGATGCTGGATATAAAATCCGCGCGCAAGGTTTTCTACAAAGGCCAGCCCGACGAAAAGGTCGCGCTCAATGGCTTGACGCTCTCCCTCAAAACAGGCGAATTCGGTGTCGTCATCGGCTCGAATGGCGCGGGCAAGAGCAGCATGCTCAACGCGATCTCCGGCGCTCTCAGTCTCGATTCCGGTCAGGTTCTTATCAGTGGCAACGACGTCACCAACATGCCGGTGCACAAGCGTGCCGCACGTCTTGCCCGCGTGTTCCAGGATCCGATGAAAGGAACCGCCGCCAGCATGACGGTCGGCGAGAACATGCTTCTGGCGGAACTACGCGGCAAGAGCCGAGGATTTCGCCCGGGCCTGAACGCAGCGCGCCTCGCCGCCTATAAAGAACGGCTCGCCGTTCTCGGCCTTGGCCTGGAAAACCGCATCGACACCAAGGTCGAGCTTCTTTCGGGCGGCCAACGCCAGTCGCTGTCGCTGATCATGGCGGTCGGCGGTTCGCCTGACGTGTTGCTGCTTGACGAGCATACGGCAGCGCTTGATCCACGCACCGCAGACATCGTGATGCAGGCAACCGTTCGTACCGTCGAGGCACTCAAGCTGACGACACTAATGGTGACACATAACATGCAGCACGCCGTCGATTTTGGCGATAGCATCATCATGCTCGACGCCGGGCGCGTACATCTGGAAATTACCGGGGAAGGAAAGCGGCGCATCACCGTGCCCGAACTGATCGGTCACTTCGCAGTCAAGACCGACCGCATGCTGCTGGTGAGCTGATATCATGATGGATTTCATTCAGACAACCGCATCGAGCTTCGTCTCGCTCATCCCGGTCACGCTGGCCCAGAGTTTTATTCTGAGCTTCGTCGTCCTCGGGATCATGATTCCCTTCCGGATGCTCAGCTTTCCGGACCTGACCAGCGAAGGCGCCTTTCCGCTCGGCGGCTGCGTCTGCGGCATACTGCTTGCCGCCGGTGTCACGCCGCCGCTTGCGATCGCCGTTGCCTTCGTCGTCGGCCTTGCCGCCGGCTGCTGCACCGCCTTCATTCACCTACGCTTCCGCATTCATACGCTGCTCGCCGGCATCCTGATGTCGACCATGCTTTACAGCGTCAATCTCGGCATCATGGGCAAGTCGAACCTCTCGGTCTTCGGTGCGCCAACCGTCTTCGACGTCGTTCCGTTCACCGAGCCCGGTTTCCCGGTCAGCAAGATCGTCATTGCCGGCCTGCTCGCCATCATCGTGCTCATTGGGCTCAATCTCTACTTCAAGACGGAAAAGGGCACGGCGATGCGTGCCGTCGGCTCCAACCCCGATATGGCAGAGGCGCAGGGCATCAATGTGTGGGCAGCCACGATCGGCGGCGTCGGCATCGCCAGCGCATTCTCCGCCGCCAGCGGTGCATTGATGGTGCAGTCGCAAGGCTTTGCCGACGTCAACATGGGTATCGGCATCCTAATCAACGGCCTTGCGGCCCTCATGATCGGCGAGGCCTTCACTGGCAAGCAGACCGTGCTGCGCCAGCTGCTCGCCCCGTTCGTCGGAGCGATCATCTACTATCAGCTCGTGTCGCTCTGCCTTGCTGCGGGCATGCCGCCACCGAATTTGAAGCTCGCAACCGGCCTGTTCGTGCTCATCATGCTGGCGCTACCCAGCATCCGCCGCAGTCGCGGTGGGGCAGCTACCCGGGAAACCATTCGCGAATAAATCAAGAGGCCATAGTATCATGGACAGCCTTCCCGATCTCGCAGCCATCGAGGCTATGGACGAGACCGATCCACTACGCGCATTCCGCAGCCGTTTTGCCCTGCCTTCGGGCGTCATTTACCTCGACGGCAACTCGCTTGGTGCGGCATCGCACGAAGTCTTTGCCGAGCTGCGCCAGGCTGCGATGGAAGAATGGGGCAACGGCCTGATCCGCAGCTGGAACAGTGCCGGCTGGTTTCATCTGCCCATCGAGCTCGGCGACCGCATAGGCCGGTTGATCGGCGCCGCGGCAGGTCAGACCATCGTGACCGATTCCACATCGATCAACATCTACAAGACCCTGCACGCGGCGTTGGCCATGCGGCCGGACCGCAACGTCATAGTTGCCGAAGGCGATAGTTTCCCGACCGATCTCTACATGGCAGAGGGTGTTATCTCGACCCGCCCAGGCGCCACGCTTCGTCTCGAGGGCCGCGATGCCGAGACCATAGAAGAACTGATCGACGACAGCGTCGCCGTCGTGCTCGTCAATCACGTCAACTACAAGACCGGCGAGCTGCGCGATATGGCGGCGCTGACCAAGCGCATCCAGGCATCGGGCGCGCTGGTCATCTGGGATCTCTGCCATAGCGCCGGTGCTCTCCCGGTCGACCTCGACGGCGCAAACGCCGATTTCGCCGTCGGCTGCTCCTATAAGTATCTGAACGGCGGCCCCGGCGCACCGGCCTTCATCTATGCGGCCCACCGCCACCAGCAATCGATCGTCCAACCGCTCAGCGGCTGGTGGGGTCATGCCCGTCCGTTTGCCTTCGAGCGCGGCTTTGACGGCGATGCTGGCATCAGGCGCTTCCTGTGTGGCACGCAACCCATTCTGTCCCTGAGGGCGCTGAAGGGTGCTCTTTCCATCTGGGACGAAGTGGATATGAACGCACTGCGTCAGAAAAGCATCGCCCTCAGCGATCTCTTCATCCAACTCGTCGAGGCAAAGTGCGGCCAGTATGGTGTCGTGCTCGATACCACACGGAACGGCGAGCAACGCGGCAGTCAGGTCTCTTTCACTCACAGCAATGGCTATGAGATCATGCAGGCGCTGATCGAGCGCGGCGTTATCGGCGATTTCCGCGCGCCTTCGACGCTGCGCTTCGGATTTACACCACTTTACGTCAGCTATCGCGACGTATGGCTTGCAGCGTCGGTGCTGGAGGAAATTCTGAGCAGCGGCTCCTGGCGCGATCAACGATTTGCCGTCCGCTCGGCCGTGACCTGAACCGTTTTACCGTCGCCTGCCGGAGGAGCTGTCAATGAGCTATTTCAAACTCACCGATTGGGAGAGTGCCTATACCAATAGCGATTATATCGTTGACGGCGACCAATGGCCGGACGCCTGGGTTGAGCCGGCTCAATCCTTCCGCGACAGCCTGACAGCTGCCGGACGGATAAAACTCGACATCGCCTATGGTCCGACTGCGCGCAATCGCTTCGACCTCTTTCTGCCGGAAGGCCAGCCGAAGGGCCTCGTGGTCTTCGTTCATGGCGGCTACTGGCTGCAGCTGGACAAGAGCTACTGGTCGCATCTGGCGGCAGGTTCGGTCGCCGCAGGCTATGCCGTCGCAATCCCATCCTACACGCTATGCCCGGAAAACCGGATCGGCGGGATCGGCAAGGAGATTGCAGCGGCGATTACAGCTGCCGCCGAAATGGTCGACGGCCCCATCATTCTGACGGGACATTCGGCCGGCGGCCAGCTCGTTGCCCGCATGATGACGACGACATCACCGCTCGGCGAAGCAGTCATCAAACGCATTCGTCATGTGCTGGCCATTTCGGGCGTTCACGATCTGCGCCCGATCATGAGGCGCAAGATGAATGAAGAGCTTCGCATCGATGACGTCGAAGCAAGGGCCGAAAGCCCGACCTTGCTGGAGCCGGTCGACACCATTCGCCTGACCTGCTGGGTCGGCGGCGCCGAACGCGCCGAGTTTGTCCGGCAAAATGCGCTGCTGGCCAACATCTGGACGGGTCTCGGCGCTGCAACGGCAACGGTGGTCGAGCCGGACAAACACCATTATTCGATATTGGACGGTCTCTTGGACGCCGATCATCCGCTGATGCGGACCCTGCTCGCAGAATAGAAATCGCGAAACAGCAGCCGGAACATGCCCTCGGTACAAGCCTGCACCGAGGGCATTCCCACATCATTCGTTGACAGGCGCGTTCACGGCCCAGACGACACCGAAGGCATCGCGCATCTGACCCCAGCGGTCGCCCCAGAACATCACTTGCGGCTCGACAACGACCTCCAGCCCCGCATCGACGGCGCGCTTCCACCACGCATCGAAGTCTTCGACCACCAGCTGCATGACGAAGGACTGCGGCTTCTCCAGCGCGTGCCCATATTCGGGATAGGCATCGCCCAGCATGACCGAGCTGCCGTTGATGTAGAGATGGATATGCATCGTCCGGCCCTTTTCGTCGACCGGGAACATGAAAGCTTCTTCGGCAGCAAAGGCACGCTTGTAGAATTCGGCCGCCTTGACCGCTCCATCAACCGTCAGATACGGCACCAAGCCGCCGCGCACCGGCGCGCGTGGCTGAGAAGATTGCTTCTGGTCTGCTGCATCAGTCATGTTCGTCTCCTTGCGAACGGGATTTGATTATCGCCCCTTGAGATGGGCTAACCCAAGGACGCTGGCATGAGCAACTTTCCGACAGGGCAGATCATTTTTATTTTTCGGAAGGCGTGACGTCACTGTCAATGCGATGGCCATGCCTGCACGCAGGCAAGGGGTGAGCGCCGTGCGCCGCCTTCTGCACCTGCCAAAAAATACCAGGAGCACTGCGACCTTTCGCGCCGATATCGCCGGCCGGTTGGCTTGACAGCTTTTGTCGAGCGACAATATGTCTTCAGGCAGTGGAGGACAGATGGTGCCTGGCATCGCTGACATCGAGGAGAAACGCTCAGCGATCGATCGTCGGCTGGGCAACGCGATATTGCGGCGGATGCACCAGCGCGATCTACGAGCCGGCATGGATTTCATTGCGCCAAAGGCTGTTTGAGACATCAATTTCATCACGGACACATGACATGAAAAGACAGACGCTCGACACCGGCTGGACCATCTCGCGCCTTCGTGCACCCTCCACCGCACCGTCACTGCCCAATACGATACCGGCGGCAGTTCCTGGCAACGTGCATCTCGACCTCATGACGGCTCAGTTGATTACCGACCCTTATCTCGACGTCAACGAGATATCGCAGGATTGGATTGGCCGCTCGGCATGGCGCTACCGCCTCGCCTTCGACTGGGACGGCGACAATGCCGAACGCATCGATCTCTCATGCCTTGGTCTTGATACGGCGGCACGCCTGGAGCTGAACGGCACGCTCCTCGGCGAAACCCGGAACATGCATCGCAGCTACCGCTTCGACATCGGCGACAACCTCAAGAGCGGACGCAACGAACTCATCGTTGATTTTCAGTCAGCCTACGAGCACGGAGAAGAGGTTCGCAAACAGCTCGGCAGCGCCGCCGACATCCCGCAAAATTATCCTGGCCCGAGCAATCTCATCCGCAAAATGGCCTGTAATTTCGGCTGGGACTGGGGTCCGACCGTCGTTACCTCAGGCATGTGGAAACCGATCGTCATCGAAAGCTGGTCGAAGGCGCGTCTCGGTGCCATCCGCCCCGAAATCACGCTGCAGGGCAGCCAGGGCGTTGCGCGTCTGCATGTCGAGATCGAATGGGCGGAAACAGGCACCGACAGCGTCGCCCTCGTCTTGTCGGTGGCTGGCAAGCGTTCGGAGGTTCGGGTTGCGCAAGGCGAAACCCACGCTCTGATCGAGTGCCGCATCGACAATCCGCAGGTCTGGTGGCCGTATGGAATGGGCGGACAGCCGCTCTACGATCTTGAGCTGCAGTTGGTCGGATCGGATTCGACAACCCTCGACGGCTGGACGCGTCGGGTCGGGTTCCGTTCGGTGCGGCTCGATACGTCGCCGGATGAGATCGGCTCGGCCTTCACACTCGTTGTCAACGACGTGCCTGTGTTTGCTCGCGGCGCGAACTGGATCCCGGACGATTGCTTCCTGCCACGCGTGACCCGCGAGCGCTACCGCGAACGGATCGCCCAGGCCCGCGATGCCAACATGAACATGCTGCGCGTCTGGGGCGGCGGCATCTACGAGACCGATACATTCTACGAGGAATGCGATGCTGCCGGCATCATGGTCTGGCAGGATTTCCTGTTTGCCTGCGCGACCTATCCGGAAGAGGAACCGGTGTACAGTGAGGTCGAGGCAGAGGCGCGCGAGGCGATCACCAGGCTCATGCCCTATGCCTCATTGGTCATCTGGAACGGCAATAACGAGAATATCTGGGGCTATTTCGACTGGGGTTGGCAGGACGTGCTTGGCAATCGCCCCTGGGGCGCGGGCTATTATCTCGATCTCCTGCCGAAACTGGTCGCGGAGATCGATCCGACACGGCCCTACTGGGCGGGAAGCCCCTATTCAGGCTCCATGGAGATTGCGCCGAATGCCGACGAACATGGCTGCCGGCATATCTGGGATGTCTGGAACGAAGTGGGCTATGAGACCTACCGGAACTACATCCCGCGCTTCTGCTCCGAATTCGGCTGGCAGGCGCCCCCGACCTTTGCAACGCTTGCTCAATCCGTGCGCGAGAAGGATCGTGCCTCGGCCTCGCCGGGTGTGTTGCATCATCAGAAGGCGACAAGCGGCAACGACAAGCTTTTGATGGGACTGGAGGGCTGGTTCCCGCATCCACAAACATTCGACGACTGGCTTTTCGTCACGCAGCTGAACCAGGCGCGCGCGATCAGCTACGGCATCGACCATATGCGTTCGCACCGGCCAACCTGCATGGGCACTATCGTCTGGCAACTCAACGATTGCTGGCCCGTCACCTCCTGGGCTGCCGTCGACGGCGCCGGCCGGAAGAAGCCGCTCTGGTACGCCTTGAAGCACAGCTATGCGCCGCACCTCCTCACCATCCAGCCGCGCGGCGACGGTCTGTCTGCGGTTGCCGTCAACGATGCAACCCTGTTCTGGCGCGTTCCCTTCACCGTCGAACGCTTCGATTTCAACGGCACGCTGCTTGCCCGTCACCACGTCTGGCGCGTCCTGTGCGATCGTTTCGAGAATGCCGAAATCGAGATCCCAGCCGATGTTGCGACGCCCGGCGACCCCAGCCGGGAATATCTGCGCGCCCGCCTCGGCGATGCCGAGGCCTGGTGGTTTTTCGAAAAGGATATGAAGCTGCGATATCCGCAGCCGCGCTTCGACATCGAGAGCGCAGAAACGCCGGATGGGATAGCGGTGACCGTCACCGCGCAGTCGCTGCTGCGCGACCTCTGCCTCTTCGTCGATCGCATCAGCCCAAATGCCGAGGTGGACGACATGCTCGTCACCCTCGCGCCCGGCGAAAGCAGGACGTTCAGAGTGAAGGGCGTTTCCATAGGTGCGTTCGACGATGCCGACCTGTCGACCGTCCTTCGCACGGCCAACCAGGTTGCAGAGCCTTCGCATCATTGAGCTTTGTCCGGCTCTTCCTGAAACTTCCGGCGCCTCGCGCCGGATCTGGGCGGAAATCGCGTCCAGACCGTCACGAAACATTGCGCGGATGACGGGCGAATTGGCTTCTATGAACGAGCGTCGCCTTGTGATCTAGTGCACCCTATCCGATCCATGAATCAGCGAGACACCGCTTATGTCCTCCGACGCCAATCGCAGCTTTCAAACGCCCCGTCGCGAAGAACTCGGCCTTCTCACACTTGGAAACAGCGCCGGTCTTTCGGCATCGGCTCTGCCGAACGGTACACTATTCTCAGTGGATTTCGCCGATCAGCAGGGCGGGGTCATGATCAATCAGGTGCTTGGCTCGCCTGTTTATGGCGGAATAGGCAGGCTTTATCTGCGCGTTGGCGGTGCCAAGCCAAAGACGACTGAAATCGTCGGACCGAAGGCTGCGGTGCGTTTCGGTCACGCCGAAAGCGGTTTTTGCTGGAGCGGCGAGACAGCAGGCATCAGGCACACGGTCAGCCTTCGGCTGCATCCGAATGAAACAGCATGGTTCTGGCAGGTATCGCTGGAAAATTCGACTGGCGCGGCGCTCGAGGCCGATCTTGTTCTTCTTCAGGATGTCGGCCTTGGTGACCGTGGCTTCCTGATGAACAGCGAGGCCTATGCCTCGCAATATATCGACCACCATATCGCGGGCCATGCCGCCTTCGGACCTGTCATCATGAACAGGCAGAACCTCAAGCAAGGCGGTGGACGCAATCCATGGCTGGCGCAAGGTTGCCTGGAAGGAGCCGCAGCCTACGCGACCGATGCAATCCAGCTCCTCGTGCCGTCGAAGGACAATGACGGCGTCATGGTGCCGGACTTCGGCACCAGCTTGCCGAGCATCCGCAGGCAGCACGAGGTTGCCTGCCCGGCGATCCAGTCGAAGCCGCTGACGCTCGCCCCGACCGCAACCACAACGACAACCTTCTTTGGCGTGTTCGTCGCCGATCATCCTGCGGCCTCGAGCGATGCCGATCTTGCCCGCCTCGACAACCTCGCGACATTGCATGGCACATTGACCAAGGACACGATCGCTGCCACCCAACCTGCCCGCAGCCTCGTCCAGGACGCGCCTCTTGCCGTCAGCGCGAGCCTCGATCAGTCCGAGATCGATGCGCTTTACCCCAAGCGTATGCTTGAGGAGCACGTGGAGGGAAGGCTCGTTTCCTTCTTTGTGCCCGACGGTGCGCACAACCGACATGTCGTACTCTCAGACAAGGAACATCTCGTTGCTCGCCGCCACGGATCCATCATCCGCAGCGGACAAAACATGCTCCTCGATGACAAGACCCTGGCGGCGACCTGCTGGATGCAAGGCATTTTCGCCGCGCAATTGACCATCGGCAACACCTCCTTCCACAAGCTCTTCTCGGTCTCGCGCGATCCCTACAATCTGACGCGGGCGAGCGGCCTGCGCATTCTCGTCGATCTTGGTGAAGGCTGGCGTCTGCTCGGCGTGCCCTCCGCTTTCGAAATGGGCCTCAGCGATGCGAGCTGGACCTATCGGCTGCCCGGCCGCACCATATCGGTGTCGGCAATCGCCTCCGGCGATGATCCGGCCATGCAGTGGAGTGTCACCGTCGAAGGCGACGCCTGCCGCTTCCTCATCTTCGGCCACATCGTCCTTGGCGAACGCGACTACGAAGCAGTGGCCAATATCGCCATCGATACGGCCAACAAACGGATTTCCTTCCGCCCGCAACCTTCCTGGCTGTGGGATCGGTATCCGAATGCGGCTTACCACCTCG
>NZ_JAELTU010000279.1 GCF_016429015.1 Rhizobium sp. ASV20 | reverse complement strand
GTATTCAGCCGCGACATCAATCAGGCGCTCATCGTCGCAAAGCGTATCGAGACCGGTATCTGCCACATCAACGAGGCGACAGTGGCAGACGAGCCGCAAATGCCGTTCGGCGGCGTCAAATCAAGCGGCTATGGCCGCTTTGGCGGCAAGGCGGCTATCGACGAATTCACGGAGCTACGCTGGATCACGCTTGCATCGGGCAGGCGAGACTATCCGATCTGACGCTGGCAGCCGGAAATGCACAAGGGCATGCGGAGTAAGAGGGCTCCGACAAAAAAGGGAGGAAGATCACATGACGGATAAGTTCAACAGGCCGATATTGACGAATGGGTTGACGCGGCGAGGGTTTATGGCGGCGACGGCGGCCGGCGCTACCGCAATGGCACTCGGCAATCGTGCAGCATTTGCCGCCGACGATACGCTGAAGGTTGGCTTCATCAGCCCGCGAACGGGGCCGCTTGGCGGCTTCGGCGAGACGGACGGCTATGTCCTGGATCTCGCGCGCAAGGCCCTGGCCGGCGGCCTGCAGGCTGGGGGTAAAACATGGAAGGTAGAGATCCTCGACCGCGACACGCAGTCCGATCCCTCCCGAGCCGGGCAATTGGCAAAGGATCTCATCAACAATCAAGCGGTGGATCTGATGCTGGCCGTTTCGACGCCGGAGACGATCAATCCCGTTGCCGATGCCTGCGAGGCGGCGGGTGTTCCCTGCCTGTCGACTGTTATGCCATGGGAGGCTTGGTATTTTGGTCGTGGCGCCAAACCCGGCGCACCGTCGCCGTTCAAATGGACTTATCATTTCGGTTTTGGCGTCGGAGAATTCCTGAAGACCTATATTTCGCAGTGGAACCTGATCGAGACCAATAAGAAGGTCGGTGTCATGTATCCAAACGATGCGGATGGCAACGCGATCCGTGCCAATCTGGCCCCGGCGCTCGCCAAGGCCGGCTTCACCATCGTCGATCCCGGCGCTTACGAGACTGGAACGACAGACTTCTCCTCACAGATTGCGCTGTTTCGCCAGGAAGGCGTGGAGATCTTCAACAGCTTCCCGATCCCGCCGGATTTCGCCGCTTTCTGGCGACAGGCGGCACAGCAGGGTCTCACCCAGCAGATCAAGATTTGCCAGATCGCAAAGACCGGTCTCTTCCCGTCTGACATTGAGGCGCTCGGCGATCTCGGCATGAACATCGGCAGTGCCGCCTATTGGCACAAGGCCTTTCCCTACAAGTCGACATTGACGGGTGTTTCCGGAACCGAGCTTGCCGATGGCTATGAGGCGGCAAGCGGCAAGCAATGGACGCAGCAGCTCGGTGCGAGCCTTTCGCTTCTCGACGCCGGTTTCGATGCCCTCAAGGCTGCTTCCGATGCCAAGAGCAAGGAGGCCGTCGCGAAGGCAATGAGCACCCTGAAGACAACAACGATCGCCGGAAAGGTGGATTTTACCAACGGCCCAGTCGCCAATGTGTCTCCCGGGCCGATCATCGGCACGCAATGGGTGAAAGCGCCCGCCGGCTCGAAATTCGCGCTCGACTATGTCGTCACCGAGCACGCTACCGATCCGAACGTGCCCGTCGCGGCCAAGCTCATTGCTTACAACGGGTAAGGCCATCGTGCAGGACGAAGAACAACATAGGCCGAACCGGGATTTCCTGTCGGCCAAGGGAGTCCACAAGCGCTTCGGAGCGCTTGTGGTCCTCGAGAACATCGACTTTTCCATGGGAGACGGTGACGCCGTCGGTATTGTCGGCCCGAACGGAGCGGGCAAGACGACCTTGCTGAGCGCGCTCGCCGGTGCCTTCCCGCTGAGTGCGGGGACGATCTCCTTCGACGGAAGGAACGTCACCGCCCTGACGGCGGCCGATCGCTGCCGGTCTGGTCTGGTGCGAACGCATCAGATTCCCAAGCCGTTCAGCGGCATGACAACCTTCGAAAACGTCTTTGTGGCGGCCTCCCATGGCAAGACATCAGGGCGCGACGAGGCCTATGAGCGGGCGATCGACGCCTTGCGGCTCTGTGGGATGCTCGGCGTTGCCAACCGGCGGGCCGATACGCTTGGCCTGCTCGATCGCAAGCGACTGGAGTTGGCCCGCGCCCTTGCGACGGCCCCCCGGTTGCTGTTGCTCGATGAGATCGGCGGTGGATTGACCGACGGCGAAGCGGCGGAACTGGTCGAGACCATTCTCGAATTGCGCCGCCGGGGCATCGGCATCGTCTGGATCGAACATATGGTCCATATCCTGCTGCAGGTCGTCGATCGACTGATCTGCATGGATGCGGGCAAGATCATTGCCGATGGTGATCCGAGGGCTGTCATGAACGATGCCGAGGTGGTGCGTGCCTACCTTGGAGGAACGCCCTCATGACAATCCTTTCCGTTCGCAATCTCGATGTTCGCCACGGCTTGTTGCAAGCGGTGCGTGGCCTTAGTTTCGACCTTGCAAAAGGTGAAGTGCTCGCCCTCGTCGGAGCCAACGGCGCCGGCAAGTCGACTTTGTTGCGCGCCATTGCCGGCGCACATCTTCCCGCCGGCGGCGAGATCTTGCTCGATGGCGCCGATGTCACCCTTATTCCGTCGCACAAGCGCATTGCGAGAGGCATTGCCCTGGTGCCGGAAGGGCGGCGGCTCTTTTCACAAATGACGGTCGAAGAAAATCTGCTGCTCGGCAAGAGTTCCGGCCGCAAGGGTGACTGGACGGTCGAAAGGGTCTTCGACGCCTTTCCCAATCTGAAGCCGCGCCGCCATGCCAAGACCGGCCATTTGTCCGGCGGCGAACAGCAGGCGACCGCAATCGGCCGGGCGCTGATGAGCAATCCTGATATTCTGCTGCTCGACGAGGTATCGCTTGGGCTATCGCCGCTGGTCGTCGATCGGGTCTATCAACAGCTGCAAGGCCTTTTGTCATCCGGCACGACGATCGTTCTCGTGGAGCAGGATCTGGCGCGGGCGATGAGCGTCGCAAACCGCATCATCTGCATGCTGGAGGGGAATATCGTCCTTGATAGGCCGGCGGCCGGCGTCACACGTGACGATGTCACCAGAGCCTATTTCGGCCTGCATCGGGCAACGGCCGAGAGGAGCGCGTCATGATCAATACCCTGCTTCAAGGTATCCTGCTCGGTGGCTATTATGCCGTCATCGCCTGCGGATTGTCCTTCATGTTCTCGGTCATGCGCGTCATCAATCTTGCGCATGGCAGCTTTGCCGTCGTCGCTGCCTACGGTCTTTGGTTGCTGGCTGCGAAACTCGGCGTTCCGCCTTTCGTAGGCTTGCTGATCATCCTGCCCGTCATGGCGCTCATGGGCTGGTTGCTGCAGAGGTTTGTGCTCGAGCGGAGCGCGCGCGGCGGTACGCTTTTGCCGATCCTGACGACGTTCGGATTGTCGATCGTGATCGACAATCTGCTGTTCGAGCAGTTCGGCGCCGATACGCGGTCGCTGGCACCCTTTATCGGCAATCTTTCCTACGCCTCGTGGCAACTGCCGGGCCACATCTTCGTCGGTAAACTGGCCGTGTTGATGATGGTGAGTGCGATCGTCATCCTTGGCGGCCTGCAGCTCTTCCTCAGTCGTTTCGCGCTCGGCCGGTCCATTCGTGCAACGGCGGAAGACCCTGATACGGCAGGTCTCGTCGGTATCGATGCCCGCAAGGTCAATGCAGTCGCAACGGCGATTACGATGGTGACCGTCGGCATCGCCGGTGCGTTCCTCGCGATGCGGGCGACCTTCAATCCCTATTCGGGCGGGCCGCAGCTGCTGTTTGCATTTGAAGCGGCGGTGATCGGCGGCGCGGGCTCTCTGTGGGGAACCCTGCTTGGCGGTATCGTTCTCGGCCTGGCGCAATCCATCGGCGCCCAGATCCACCCGCAGGGGTTTCTGATCGGTGGCCACATCGCGTTTCTGCTCGTTCTATTCGTTCGGCTCCGCCAGCTCCCAGTGCCGGGGCTCTGCAGGATCCGCGCCCTTCTTCGGAGCCCGACATGACCACCATCGTTCCCGGAATATCTGTCGAGCGCTGGACCGCTTCATCCCGCCTGACGTTGGCCCTGATGGTCGCAATAGTCATCCTGCTTGCCGCATCGCCCGCGGTTCTCGGGGCCGGCGCCATCGACCGGATGACCACTCTGTTCATCTACGTCATCCTCGCTGCCATGTGGAATGCACTGGCGGGCTTCGGCGGTCTGGTTTCCGTCGGCCAGCAGGTCTTCTTCGGCCTCGGTGCTTATTTCACCATTCGTCTGGCGGATGCAGGGCTGGATCCATTTTTCTCGCTATTCATCGCTGCCGTCGTCACCGGCATTCTCTCCGTGCCGCTGTCATGGCTGATGCTGCGGCTGAAGGGCGGGGAATTTGCGATCGGCATGTGGGTGCTCGCCGAGCTTGCCCATCTGCTCGTCAATCTCGATCGGCTCATTCAGGGGGAAACCGGCACCTCGCTCATTGCATTGAATGGCTATGACAACAGTGTGCGGCGAGTGGCGATCTACTGGCTGGCACTTGCAGCCATGATCGCCTTGCTTGCTGCCCTCTTTGCCCTGATGCGCAGCCGGGCTGGCGCGGCGATGCAGGCAATCCGTGACAATGAGGACGCAGCAACCTCAGTCGGCGTCCGCGTCGCCGCGACCAAGCGATTGCTCTTCGTTCTTGCTGCCTTCGGTATCGCCGTTGCCGGCGGATTGTGGCTGGCGACCGTGGTCACCTTCCAGCCAAAGACCTATTTCAGCGTGCAATGGACGGCCTACATGATCTTCATGGTGCTCGTCGGCGGCATCGGCAAGTTCGAGGGGGCGATCCTCGGAGCGTTGTTGTTCTTCGTGATCGAGACAGTCTTTGGCGGGACGGGGGTCTGGTATCTGGTCGGTCTCGGCGCGGCAGCTTTGCTATTTTCGCTTTATCTGCCGCAAGGGTTGTGGGGCGCGATCGAGCGACGCTTTGATCTGCAATTGTTGCCGGTCGGCTACCGGCTGACCATTTCGGATCTTTTTAAAGACAAGCAATAGCGACACAGCCAATCGTCGCGTTTCATGAGAAAGGTGAAATCATGCTTTTCGGCAAGACCATCCTCGTCACCGGGGTCGCCTCTGGTATCGGCGCTCGCACCGCTGAGCTTGCGGGCCAGTTGGGCGCGGATGTCATCGGGATCGACGTGCGCGAACCACCACAGGGTATCGCGTCCTTTATCAAGGGCGATATTTCGAGCGCTGCGGGCGTGGCCGATATCGTCAGGCAATTGCCTCATAGGATCGACGCATTGGCCAACGTCGCCGGCCTTTCCGGCAGCACCGGCATTGCGGCAACGCTTGCGGTCAATTTCTATGGCCTGAGGGCGCTTTCGCAGGCGGCTGCTCCGCGATTGCGGGAGGGGGGCGCGATCGTCAACGTCGCTTCGATCGCCGGCTATGGCTGGCGGGCCAATCTCGAGCGGGCAAAGACGCTGACGGCGGTCGAGGGCTTCCCCGATGTCGCTGCTGTCGCTGCACAGCACGGCTTGAAGAACGAAGAAGGTTATCCGCTGTCCAAGGAATTGCTGCTGCTCTGGACCATGCAGGCCGCCCATCAGCCGCTGTTCAGAGATCGCGGCATTCGCGTCAATGCCGTTAGCCCCGGCCCGGTGGAAACGCCCATTCTCAAGCAGTTCCGCGCCGTGCTCGGT
>NZ_JAELTU010000278.1 GCF_016429015.1 Rhizobium sp. ASV20 | reverse complement strand
GGCGGAGCTGGCGCCGCCGCTCTGGACCGGCACGGTGACACTGGCCGACATGTACAATGCGGAGGCGAAACAGATCGCCGCCCGCATCCGCAAGCTACACGGCGCCCAGGAGGCGCTTTTTCTTTATGATCCGCTGTCGAAATATCCGCAGGCCGATCCCGACGGGACGAAGCTCGGGAGCGCTGCGGTCAGTGTTGCAGCACTCGGGGGCGACAATGCCTCGCTCAGCCTCAAGGGCCTGCCGGCCGGTTATCGGCTGACCGTCGGTGACAAGATGCAGGTCGGCTATGGCGGCCGCTATGCCTTTCTCGAAATTTCGGAAACGGTTGATGCCAGCGAGCAGGGGATTACGCCCGTCTTCGGCGTCTTCCCGCATCTGCCGGCCGGCTTTGCCGCCGGTCTCGGCGTGACGCTTCTGCTGCCGGCCTGCAAATGCCTGGTCATGCCGGGCAGCCACAATCCCGGCACCGCGAGCGGCCCGATCACCTCGGGCGCCACCTTCAAGATCATCCAGAAGAAATAGACGATGAAGAACATCACCTCCGCCTTCTTCGCGGCGCTGACAGGCGCGCGCGACAAGGGGCTCGTGCCCCGTCGTTTCGTCTGGATCACCGGCAAGGATCTCGCCAGCGGCGCGCCCGCCTCGATCGGCTTGTGGACCGGCGATGACGATATCAACATCACCGTCATTTCGGGCACGACCGGTCTGCCGGAGGCGCGGACCTATTATGGCGGCCTCAATCTGCAGGTCAGCCCAATCCCGCGCACAGCCGATCTGACGATCCAGACCGTGACCATCACCATCGGTCAGATCGCGCCCGCCGTGCAGCAACTCGTGCGCGGCTACGATCTGCGGCTGGCGCCGATCGAAATCCACGATATGACGTTCGATACCGGCACGCGCCTGCCGAGTGCAGCGCCGGAAATCGCCTTTCTCGGCGTTGCCGATGGCGCGCCGGTGAAGACGCCGGCCGTGGGGCAGGATGGCGATATCGAGATCTCCGCTATCTCCGCCGCCATCGCCATGCTGGAGCGCACCAACCCGGCAAAATCCTCCTACGAAGGCCAGAAGCGCCGCAGCGGCGATGAATTCGGCCTTTATTCCAGCACCGTTGCCAATTGGCAGATCCCTTGGGGGCAGAAATGAACAGCGATCTTGTCAGGATCAAGAACTGGCGCGCCCGCTTCGTTGCCGAGATCGATCGGCTGAAGCGCACGCCCTTTGCTTGGGGCAGCCATGATTGCGGGCCGGGGCTTGCCGGCAATCTCGTGTTGGCGATCACCGGCATCGATTGCGCCGCCCAGTTTCGCGGCGAATATTCGACCGCCGCCGGCGCGCTGAAGACGATGAAGTCTGCGGGCTTCGACAATCTTGCCGATCTCGTCGGAAGCATGTTGCCCGAGATTCATCCGAGCGAAGCTGGCATCGGCGATATCGCCGCCGTCCCGCATGAAGGTCCCTTCGGCTACGCGCTCGGCGTCGTCAATGGCGAACGCATCTTCGTGCTGCGCGAGAGCGGGCTCGGCACGGTCGATCTGCTCGACGCCAAGCGGGCCTTCAAGGTCGGCTAGTCAGTCTCGACATCAATTTTATCTCTGACCGGTGACAAGTCGGCGCAGCGTTGGTTGCGACGACCCTTTTCCATGCGCCAATCGAGGTCGTCCGATCCATGAAATATCTCATTCTGATTTTGAACGTCCTCAGCTTCTGGCTGATGGCGGATGTGGCGCATGCCGAACCGATTACCTTGGCAATTGCTGCGATAGGTGAATTTCTCGGCTCGATCAGCATTGGCAAGCTGATCCTAACGGTTGCCCTCAATGTCGGCCTGTCGTTGATCGAAAAGGCGCTGGCGAAGAAGGATCAGCAGCCGGCCGGCACCAAGCTCGAGATCAGCATGGGGGACGATCACCCCATGTCCTTCATTATCGGCAGCTATGCGACTGCCGGTAAGCGCAAATATGCCGGCACCTGGGGTGAGGACGGCAAGACGCCGAATGCCTATTTCACCGACGTCATCGAGATTGGCAGCCTCCCCAACCGTGGCGGCGAGCGTGGCCTCAGCAGCCTCTGGATCGACGATCGAAAGGTTGGTGTCCTCTGGGAAGAGCCGCATCCCGACGGTCGCGGCTTTCCGGTGATCGAGTATCGCGTCAAGGGCAAGGACTATCTATGGATCAAGTTCCTCGACGGAACGCAAGGGGCCCCCGATCCGTTCCTGATGGCCAAATTCGGCTCTCTCGGCGACCGATCCTGGCGGCAGAGCATGGTCGGTCGCGGCTGCCAGATCGCCATCCTGACCTCGCGCTACAACAGGGATCTTTTTTCCGGCGTTCCTTCCGGCCTTTTCGAGCCGCATCCGCTGCCGCTCTACGATATCCGCAAGGATTCTTCGATGGGCGGCAACGGCGCGCATCGTTGGAATGATCGGTCGACCTGGGAGCGGACTACCAACCCGGCGGTGATGATCTATAATCTTGTTCGCGGCATCTATTACGGCTCAGAATGGGTTTACGGCGGTCAGAATATCGGCGCCTTCTGCCTGCCGGCAGCCAACTGGATGGCGGCGGCGAACGCCTGTGATGCGGCGGTCGCACTTGGCGACGGCAGCAGCGAGCCGGCCTTTCGCGCCGGCTACGACGTTCAGTGCGACCGCGAGCCCCTTGATGTCATTTCCGAATTGCTAAAGGGCTGCAATGGCCGCATGGCCGAAGTCGGCGGCGTCTTCAAGATGCTTGTGGGAGCGCCGGGCGGCGCGGTCTACTCTTTCACGGACGATGATATCGTCGTTACCGAAGAACAGGATTTCCAGCCTTTCCCTTCGCTTTCCGCGACATACAACGCCATCGAGGCCACCTATCCTGAACCTGCCGAAAAGTGGGCAACGAAGGATGCACCGGGGCGCTACAACGCCGATCTCGAAGCACAGGATGGCTATCGGCGTCTACCGGCCCAGGTTCAGCTGCTCGCGGTTCCGTTCGCCAATCAGGTGCAACGCGTCGGTGTGGCGATGATCCAAGACTATCGGCGCTTCCGTGTGCACCAGATTTCTCTGCCACCGGACGCATATCCGCTCGAGCCGAACGACGTCGTTTCCTGGTCCTCGGCACGAAATGGTTATGACGAGAAGAAATTCCTTGTCGTCAAAGTCGAGCCGCAGCCTAATTTCCTGGTCGTCGTCACCCTCAAGGAGATCGACCCTGCCGATTACGATTGGCATCCGGGGCTGGAGCTGCCGACCGCCATTGGCTGGCTGGGTCCGATCACTCCTCCGTCGCAGTCGATGATTGGCTGGACCGTGGAGCCCTCCACAATCAAGGATGCCGGCGGTATTGATCGCCGGCCAGCAATCAAGATCAGCTGTGCACCGGACCTCGATGACGTTGCAGGTGTGTGGGTGCAGGTTCGCGTGAAGGCCACTGGTGACATGGTCTTCGACAGTAATAGCAATCCCTATGCCACGCCTTACTCGTGGGTCCTTTCCGGTCAATGGACCTTGCCGAACGTCGACTACGAGGCGCGCGGCCGCTATCTTCCGCAATCGAACCGGCCTACGGACTGGTCAGCCTGGCTCACGGTCAAGACGCCGAATGTCCTCATCAACGCGGTCGATATCTTCGACGGCGCAATCATCCAATCGAAGATCGCCGACGCCGCTGTGACGGCTGCGAAGATCATGGATGAGGCTATCACCAATCTGAAGCTTGCCGACAAGGCCGTCTCGACGGCGAAGATCGAGGTGGCAGCCGTCACCGCCGATGTGCTGGCGAGCAATGCCGTGATCGCCTCCAAGCTTGCCGATGGTGCCGTCACAGCACGGGCGCTCGCCCAGGGCGCGGTTGACGCGACATCGCTCGCCAGCAGCCTCAAAGCCGTCGAAGTCGTGAACGCCCTGCCGGCGACGGGCAACAGCGAGGGGCGGCAGGTTTTTCTAACGACGGATGGCAAGCTCTATCGCTACCATAACGGCGCCTGGACGGCGGCGGTTGCAGCCGGCGATGTCAACGGCACGCTGAACAGCGCGCAGATCGCGGACAATGCCATCACGAGTAACAAGCTGGCCGCTCTCGCCGTCGATGCGAGCAAGCTTGCCGATGGCACCATCGTTCCGTCCAAGATCGCTGACGGCGCTATCACCAACAGTAAGCTTGCAAACCTCGCCATTGACGCTGCCAAGCTGGCAGATTCGGCTATTACCGTGACGAAGATCGCGGACAATGCGATCTCGACGCCGAAGCTGCAGGCTAACGCAGTGGTCGCAGACAAGATCGCGGCCGGCAATATTACGGCGAAACATCTCGTGCTTGCCGACATGTCGAACATGGCCGACAACGGCTGGCAGGCCGGCAATCTCGATGGTTGGGAGGTCTACGGCCTATACGCCTATGCATATTCGGCTGGCGAGGGTGACGCCGCTGGCTGGTACGCGAGATCCACGGCTGCCTATAGCCAATTCCTCAGCCGCCTGATCCCGGCGACCCCCGGCGAGCAGTACTATCTGGAGGCTTGGGTCCAGAACAACACGGCACCCGGAGTATCTGTCTGGCTGTTCGGATACGACGCGAACAATGCCAACGTGTTCAACACATGGGTAGCTGCGACGACAGTTCAGAACGCGTGGGTTCGACTGAAGGGGCAGGCCACGGTACCGGCAGGTGTCGTTAAGATCCGGATGGGTCTCTACAATCCTCAGGGCGGCGCACTGGCGGCACCCGGCATCGCATGGTCGAAGCCTATTATGCGTCGTGCCGCCAGCGCCGAGCTGATCGTGGACGGCGCTATCACGGCTGCAAAGGTCGCTGCGAACGCCATCACGGCCGATAAGATCGCGGCAAACGCCATCCTTGCAAAGAACATTGTCGTGCAGGACTGGTCGAACATGGTCCCCAACGGCAAGTGGGAGGATACCTCCAGCCCGCCGACCGACTATTTCTCGGTATACGGTGCAACTCTGTCTTGGATAGTGGATCCGGTTAACGCCACTGAGGGAAACTCTTATCTGCGGCTGGCGAAACCAGCTTTGGGTCAGTCCGCCGACTGCATCCAGAAGACATTCACTCCCATTGGGAGCAATACCAATCTGCTATGGGTTGCGAACTTCAAAGCTGAGGGTCTCACGCAAGCTACGCCGGCAGGCTTCTTCATCCGTGTCTTGTGGTATGACGCGAACCAAAACCAGCTAACGCCGGTCGAAAGCGTCGGTTACACCGATCTCGTCGGTAATAGTAGCACGACGCCGGGTTGGAATAACCGCTCGGGAAAGATCACGTCGCCCGCTAATGCTCGCTTCTTCCGGATGCAATACATCAACTGGGTGAATTCGGGGGCGCTGTGCCTCGACATCGGGAACATGACTATCCGTCGCGCTAACGCGGCCAGCCTCATAGTTGACGGAGCAATCACCGGCAACCTTATCGCTGCACAGGCCATCACAGCCGACAAGATGGCGGCCAACTCGGTCACGGCCGGCACGATCTCGGCGGGTGCCGTCTCGGCGGCGCAGATCGCTGCGGGCGCGATCACTGCGGGAAAGCTTGCGGCTGGTTCCGTAGCTGCTCAGGCACTAGCGGTGGGTACCGGTACAAACTGGCTCCAAAACTCGGATACTTCTGCGGGCCTAACCGGCTGGGCGATCACTAGGTTTGGCGGTTCCTCAGCCTATGACCTGTCTCGCCGGACCGATGGA
>NZ_JAELTU010000277.1 GCF_016429015.1 Rhizobium sp. ASV20 | reverse complement strand
GCATAGACCTGTTTCGCATATTCACCCGCGTCGTTGAGTGCTCCAGCTTTACCCGTGCGGCGAACACACTCGGCGTGCCGCGTTCTTCGGTGTCGGCAGCCGTTCGGGAGCTGGAAGAGCGTGTCGGCGTGCGCCTGCTTCTTCGCACGACGCGCATGGTCTCGCCGACACAGGATGGTGCAGCCTTCTATGAGCGCTGCCAACGTGTGATTGCTGATGTGGAGGAAGCTGAAAGCCTATTCCGGCAGAGTGCGACCCAACCGTCTGGGAAGCTTCGGATTGATGTTCCCGGTCGGATCGGCCGCCTGATCATCGCACCGGCGCTTCCCGATTTTATCGAGCGCTATCCGCAAATCGACATTGCTCTTGGTGTGACCGATCGTGCGGTAAACCTGGTTGAGGATGGAGTTGACTGTGTCGTGCGCGTCGGCCCTCTTGGAGACTCCGGCCTCATTGCACGGCCGATCGGCAAGCTGCCACTCATCAATGTCGCCAGTCCAGCCTATCTGTCCCGTCACGGTACACCGCATTTCCCCGACGATCTCAAAAGCCATTGGGCCGTCAATTATGCGTCGCCGTCCAGCGGGCGGGTCGAGGATTGGGAATGGGTGGAGAATGGTGCTTTGCGCACCACCCCTGTGCGCGGCCGCGTCACCGTCAATAATGCCGAAGCCTATATCGCCTGCTGCCTGGCGGGCCTCGGGCTGATCCAGATCCCGGCCTATGATGTGCGCGTTCATCTGGAAGCGGGCGAATTGGTCGAGGTCATGCCGGATTACCGTGCGGAACCGATGCCGATGACGTTGCTCTATCTGCATCGGCAACATCTCTCCCACCGGTTACAGGTCTTGGCCGACTGGCTGGAAATGCTCCTAAGGCGACAGCTTTTGCGGTAGGTCTCACTGTGCGGCCGGTGATCCCAAGATCGCCTGCGCCTGCCACATTGCCTGATATCGGCTTTCATTGTTCAAAAGATCAGCATGACGCCCTTCTCGACGATGCACCCCTGATCCATGACGATGATTTGGTCGGCGTTGACGATTGTCGACAAGCGGTGCGCAATCATGATGATGCTGCGATTTTTCATAAACGCGCCAATGGCCTCTTGAACCGCTAAATCGTTGCTCGCATCCAGCGCCGATGTCCGTTCGTCGAGAATGACCACCGGTGCATTCTTGAGGAAGGCGCGCGCGATGGAAATTCGCTGTCGCTCTCTGCCCGAAAGGCGCACGCCGATATCGCCAAGGCGCGTATCCCAGCCCTGTGGCAAGCGTTCGATGAAGTTGAGACAATGAGCGTCAATCGCCGCGGCCCTGACGTCTGCCTCCGAAGCATTCGGCCGCCCCAGGCGAATATTGGCCATGACGGTGTCGTCGAAGATTGACATCCTGGAAGACGACGGAAACGCAGCGGGCAAGCACATCCGGCTCCATACGTCGAAGATCGATGCCACCGATGGAGATCGAGCCGAGCTGAGGATCTGAATGACGCTGAAGCAGTTTTGCGACGGTCGTCTTGCCGGAACCGGACGCGCCGACCAGCGCCACGAGACCGTTCTGGGGGAGGATCAGATCAAAATCGCGAAGCGCCGGCTGTGTGCCTCTAGCATATAGAAAGGTGACATTGTCGAACCGGACATCAAAAGTCTCGGGGCTGGCGACGGGCCTTTGTTGCGGCAGCGGCTCCATCGATAGCAACATCTCCATGCGTTGCAATGCGGCCTCGATAACATCTAGGACGGCCGTATAGGCGACGAATGTCGCAAGCGGCTCAGCAAAGCCCGCAGTCATGACCGTGACAGCCGCAAGTGCTGCGATATTCGGTTCGCCAGAAACGTTGAGGATGACGCCAATAGACAAAGAAGACTGCCATTACGCAAAATCAGGCGGGCTCCGGTATCCGCACCTCCGAAATAATGGCGCATTCGTCTTCAGTGCATCTCAGCAAGGGTGCAACGAGCACCGGCCGAACGATAACGCTTCAGGACGGATTCGAGTTCATGCAGTGGAGCGGACGGTTTTTAGAAGAGCTTGATATCGTTCTGTTGGACGACTACGACCGGATCTGCTTCAGCTTCAATTGCGGCCTCAAGGGCCGCGCCAGTTGCCTGTTTACCGATGGCACTCGTCATGAATATGAAGTGCATGAAGGTGTCGGCAGCATGCAATACGGCCCCGGGCGGCGGGGCATTTACCGGCAACAGGGGACGCTCGACAATCTGACGGTATTCATGAGACCGGATCTGTTTGCAACCTGGATAGCGGATGTCGATACCGAACTTGCCCAATTGCCCGCCGGGGCGGCTTTTTGCAGGCACATCGCGGCGGAGAAATGCAGGCGACGGCATGGGCGATGATGTTGGGCTCCGGCATCCGAAGCGGAAGAGGGAGACGGCCGAAAGCGCCATCCTCTTTGGCGGCGGGCTCAAAGCATGACGTTGATCAGCCTTTCTGTGGAGGCGCGGGGTCTGAGCCGGACAGCGACACTGGCAACAGCCGATCGTAATCGGCTGTTGCGCGCCCGCGAAATGCTGCTCGCCGATCTCACTGCCGCACCATCGCTTGTGGAACTGGCCAGTAGCGTCGGCGTCAGCGTACCGACGCTGACGCGCGGCTTCCAGCTCCATTTTGGCAAACGGCCGTCCATCCTATTCCAGCAGGAACGGATGCATCTTGCTCGACACCGGTTGGCGCAAGGCGATGGAACAGCGACTGCGACTGCAATCGCAGCCGACCTCGGATACACGAATGCCAGCCATTTCTCGGCCGCCTTCAAGCGCCAGTTCGGCATATCGCCAAAACAGGTCCGATCGCGTCAGCAATCTTTTAGCCCAGGCGCAACAGGATCTGCGCGACAGGCACAGCATACCATGTCACAAGAGCAAGACAGGTCTCACGATCTTGATGTGTGAGACCGTCATCAAGATTGGGGTGCACCTTCCTGGTAAAGACGGATGCTTGCGGAACGGTTCCCCGAAGGGCGAGCAGTGACCGATTGTGGAAAAGTTTGCATTGGGGTCGAAACTAGCTGTCCTTCGGCCTCACCTCCCCTGCGTAATCAGGAGAAGATCCATAAGCTGCACGCAAACATGCCAAAATCGTTCGATTATTTTTGCGATCTCTCGTCCCTGATAAGGATACCAATTCTCACAGGGTGCGTTATAATTTAGCGATGATGAAATAAATGCTTGACCGAACACGCTCGATCCATTCGCAGGCATCGTTCCCGTCAATCGCCGAATCTTGACATGGGGTCTTGGATGCCAGCAAATCATATGAAACTCTATGAGGAAAAGATCAACCAGCGCCGCTTCGAGGAGATTGAGCCGCTAATATCCAAAGAGGCGGTGTTTTGGTCGGGTGCGGGAACGTATTCAGGCATCGATGCCATTCGAGAAGCTTTTGAAGCGAGCTGGGAGCACGTGCGGAATGAGACATACCGGATTGACACGCTAAACTGGGTCGCGATCGACGAAACCGTAGCGACATGCACTTACCGGTTTGGCTGGCGAGCCGATATTGGCGCCATGGCTTTCGAAGGGAATGGGCGCGGAACGGCCATCCTTCACAAGGAGGAAGGCGGATGGAAAATAGTTCACGAACATTTGGCAAATTCCGCCACTCAACTCCGTGGGCCGGCAGCTCCTGCTGCGGCTCGATGTGAAATCCCGCGTTAAACAAAGGCGTTGAGCGCTTAAAGATTACGCTTCAACTGTCGCCAAACCCATCCCTCTCTGTGCGCTAGAACATTGAAATCAAGGGTAGCTCTCGCGGCGAGAAAGGTGCTCGCACCCCGCATGCAATCGACGCACTCTCGACCAGCCGGGCTTGATCAGGACGCCTCGTTCGATGTTTGGTCGATGGTGTCCTCTCATTGGGTTGTTCGCCAAGGGATCGACTGGATGAACAATCCGATAATTGCAGGCGCATGCGAAAGGGGCAATGGTATGCTTGCCACCAAGCTGAGAAACGATGTGCAATGGTCAGCGGCGAACCGGCGCTGACGGCTTGGCGTGAAGAACGCTACTAGAGAAGGGAGACGCAGTCGAAAATTGAGAGCTCTCGCCATTGACTCAGCGCATCCGTCGATCAAATGCTTTAATGCCTGACAGAGGAGAATACTGATGACTGACGATACAACACCTGCAAATGCCGATAATGGAGTTGCGACTGCAAAGCCTGTTGCCGTTGCAGCAGCGCCAAGAAACCGTGCGCCCAGATCCAAAAAGGAAGTGGTCGAAACCGCGGCGCCGACGCTATCTGCTGAGACAGAGAAGCCCGCAAAGGCTGCTCGTGCGAAACGCGGAACCAAGATCACAAGTGCCAAGGTCACGCCACCAGCGAAAGCCCCAAAGACTGCAGCTCCTGCCAGGGCCCCCCGTCCGAAGGCCGCTGCGCAACACGGCCAGGGTCGAGACGAGATTCTGGAAGATATTGCGGATCTCATCAAGCTGGAAGAAGAGAACAAGCGTCTGCGAAAGCTCCTGTCGGAGAAGCTTCACGCGGAGAATGCGGACTTGCGCAAGCGCCTCGGACACACCTGATATTTACAAATGGCTTACGAGCACTTTCGGTGAGAGTAGTCGGTGTCACCGAGGGAAAGAACAGCCGCCGGGCTCGATGATCGAGCCCGGCTAACCAAAGTGCAGCCATGCTGCTACTTGAGAGATCAGATCTAATCAGAACACCATGGAGATTCCTTGCCGACCTCATGTCTCGGCATCCCAAGAACATAGCTTCAGAGGATCAGCAATCTTCTCCGCCAAACGTCACCGCGGTCGAACACCATGTTGCCATCATGGAGCCGGCGCAGACCGTGTTGCAGGACGCCGATGAGAGTCCGTTCCGATCGGCCGAACCAGCTCCCTCGAATACCGACGTGATGGCCGACCTGATTCCGCCATGGTCGCAATCACCTGCGAGAGCTGACCGCTCCGGGCGGCTTAGCGTGTCTCGCCTTTGCCGTCGGCGTCATGTCCGGTCACCTCTTCGCCCGCGAAAGGCCGCGGACACGTTGAGCAGCTGTCTTGCTCCATCAGGCCATATGCGACGCGCCTGTTGTTTGATGATGGTCGTCAACAAAGGTGTCTTCGGCTGCGCAGATTGCGCGCCTTCCAGTACAACGGCTTGTCGTCACTTCCCAGTCCGAGGGCCGGCTCTGGTGAATACCGGTCCTCTTGAGGATGCAGGCAAATGAGCTCTGGAGCCCTGTTTCGGCCATGTGAACAGATATCCGGAATCATATACGGTCCGAATAACTGCTTCAGGGCCAAATAGAATCTTTAATGATTTGCGCAGCCGACTGATGTGGACGTCTACTGTGCGAGGCACGATGCGAGCCGCGGGTGGCCATGCACTCGCAATGAGTTCAAAACGGTCGCAAAGGCGTCCCGCGCGTCCTGCTAACATCAGCAAGAGGTTGAACTCAATTGGCGAAAGGCCCACCTCCCGCCCGTCGTAGACCAGGCGACGACCATCATGATCGATCTGGAGACCCGCCTCGCCTCCATTGACAAGGATGCGGCCACTTCGCTTGCCGATTGCTTTCGCTCGTGTCTCGCTGATGGAACGCAGAAACGCTTCCGGCGAAAATGGTCTGGTAAAACACTCATCCACGCCGACGCTTAGCAGGTCCAAGCGAAGGGAATGCGTATCGTCGGCGAGGAGTGCAACCAACCTTGTTGCGCTATTGGTATCACCGCGTCTGATCGTCTGGCACACCGTCGTTACCTGATCGACCCAGCTCCGGC
>NZ_JAELTU010000276.1 GCF_016429015.1 Rhizobium sp. ASV20 | reverse complement strand
GCCTCGACACGCTGCTTTCCGAAGGTGTTACCACCGTCGAGGTGAAGTCGGGCTACGGCCTGAATATCCCATCCGAATTGAAGATGCTGCGGGCGGCGCGCAAGCTGGAGACGGTCCGTCCCGTCCGTGTCGTCACGTCCTATCTCGGCGCCCATGCCACCCCGGCGGAATACAAGGGCCGAAACGGCGACTATATAAGTGATGTCGTGCTGCCTGGCCTGAGCCAGGCACATGCGGAAGGTCTCGTCGATGCCGTCGACGGCTTCTGCGAGGGGATCGCTTTCTCGACGGCCGAAATCGCCCGTGTCTTCGACCTTGCCAAATCGCTCGGCATTCCCGTGAAACTGCATGCGGAGCAGCTCTCCAATCTCGGCGGCGCCAAGCTTGCGGCTTCCTATGGCGCGCTTTCAGCCGATCACATCGAATATCTCGATGAGGACGGCGTCAAGGCAATGGCTGCGGCCGGCACTGTCGCAGTACTGCTACCGGGCGCCTTCTACGCCATCAACGAGAAGCAGAAGCCGCCGGTTCAGGCGCTGCGTGATGCTGGTGTGCCGATCGCAATCGCAACGGACTGCAACCCCGGCACGTCGCCGCTGACCTCGATGCTGCTGACCATGAACATGGCTGCAACGCTCTTCCGCCTGACGGTCGAGGAATGCATCGCCGGCGCCACCCGTGAAGGTGCGCGCGCCCTTGGCCTGCTGTCTGAGACAGGTACACTTGAGGCCGGAAAGTCGGCCGATTTCGCCATCTGGAATGTCGAAAGCCTGGCGGAGCTTGTCTACCGCATCGGCTTCAATCCTCTTCATGCCCATGTTTTCAAGGGAAAAAGGTTCAACCGATGACTATCGTTCTCCATCCCGGTTCCGTGTCGCTGCAGCAATTGGCGACGATCTACTGGACCGGCGAGCCGGCGAGGCTCGATGCTTCCTTCGATGCCGGCATTGCCAAGGCGGCTGCCCGCATCGCTGAAATCGCGGCCGGCAATGCGCCTGTTTACGGCATCAATACCGGCTTCGGCAAACTGGCGTCCATCAAGATCGACAGCGCCGATGTCGCCACGCTTCAGCGCAATCTCATCCTCTCGCATTGCTGCGGCATCGGCCAACCGCTGCCGGAGAATGTCGTTCGCCTGATCATGGCGCTGAAGCTGGTTTCGCTCGGACGCGGTGCGTCCGGCGTGCGGCTGGAGCTAGTGCGGCTGATCGAAGGCATGCTTGAAAAGGGTGTCGTACCCCTCATTCCCGAAAAGGGTTCGGTCGGGGCCTCGGGCGATCTCGCACCGCTCGCCCATATGACCGCCGTCATGATGGGCCACGGCGAAGCCTTTTATGCCGGCGAACAGCTTTCCGGCGCGACAGCGCTCGAAAAGGCCGGCCTGAAGCCGGTCGTGCTCGCCGCCAAGGAAGGCCTGGCGCTGATCAACGGCACGCAGGTGTCGACCGGTCTTGCGCTTGCCGGCCTCTTCCGCGCCCATCGCGCCGCGCAGGCCGCTCTCATCACCGGCGCCATGTCGACGGATGCGGCCATGGGGTCTTCCGCCCCGTTCCATCCGGATATTCATACTTTGCGTGGTCATAAGGGCCAAATCGATACCGCCGCTGCCCTTCGCGGCTTGCTCGCCGGCTCCGTGATCCGCGAAAGCCATATCGAAGGCGACGAGCGCGTGCAGGATCCCTATTGCATCCGCTGCCAGCCGCAGGTGGATGGCGCCTGCCTCGACCTGCTGCGCTCCGTCGGCCGCACGCTCGAAATCGAAGCCAACGCCGTCACCGACAATCCGCTCGTGCTTTCGGACAATTCCGTCGTTTCCGGCGGCAACTTCCACGCCGAGCCTGTCGCCTTCGCGGCTGACCAGATCGCCATTGCCGTTTGTGAAATCGGCGCGATCGCACAGCGCCGTATTGCGTTGCTGGTCGACCCGGCGCTCAGCTACGGCCTGCCGGCATTCCTGGCGAAGAAACCCGGCCTGAACTCCGGCCTGATGATTGCCGAAGTGACCTCGGCAGCGCTGATGTCCGAAAACAAGCAGATGTCGCACCCGGCCTCCGTCGACTCGACGCCGACCTCGGCCAACCAGGAAGACCATGTTTCCATGGCCTGCCATGGCGCTCGCCGCCTGCTGCAGATGACCGAAAACCTCTTCGGCATCATCGGTATCGAAGCTCTGACGGCTGCCCAGGGTGTGGAACTGCGCGCACCGCTCGTCACCAGCCCGGAACTCAAGCTTGCCATATCGGCCATCCGCGCTGCCGTCCCTTCGCTGGAGGTGGACCGCTACATGGCAAACGACCTCAAGGCCGCCAGCGATCTCGTCGGCTCCGGCGCCCTCAATGCCTCGATTTCAACCGACATCCTGCCTTCCTTGGAGATGTGACATGACCAATCCACGCCATAATATCCGCGAAATCCGCGCGCCTCGCGGTCCGGAACTCAATGCCAAGAGCTGGCTCACCGAAGCGCCGCTGCGCATGCTGATGAACAATCTCGACCCGGACGTTGCGGAAAACCCGAACGAACTGGTCGTCTATGGCGGCATCGGCCGCGCTGCCCGCACCTGGGACGACTTCGACCGTATCGCCGCGACGCTGAAGACGCTCAACGAAGACGAGACGCTGCTGGTGCAGTCGGGCAAGCCGGTCGCCGTGTTCCGCACCCACAAGGATGCGCCGCGCGTGCTGATCGCCAACTCCAACCTCGTGCCGCACTGGGCGACCTGGGATCACTTCAACGAGCTGGATAAGAAGGGCCTCGCCATGTACGGCCAGATGACGGCCGGCTCGTGGATCTATATCGGCACGCAGGGCATCGTGCAGGGCACCTATGAGACCTTCGTCGAAGCCGGTCGCCAGCACTATAACGGCGATCTCAAAGGCAAGTGGATCCTGACCGGTGGTCTCGGCGGCATGGGCGGCGCACAGCCGCTGGCGGCTGTCATGGCCGGCGCCTGCTGCCTGGCCGTCGAGAGCGACGAAACCCGCATCGATTTCCGCCTGCGCACCCGCTATGTCGACGAGAAGGCAAAGACGCTCGACGAAGCGCTTGCTCTGATCGACAAGTGGACGAAGGCCGGCGAAGCCAAGTCTGTCGGCCTGCTCGGCAATGCCGCCGAAATCTTCCCGGAACTGGTGAAGCGCATGAAGGCCGGCGGTCCACGCCCGGATATCGTCACCGACCAGACCTCTGCCCACGACCCGCTGAACGGCTACCTGCCGGCCGGCTGGACCGTTGCCGAACACAGGGCCAAGCGCGAAAGCGATCCGAAGGCCGTCGAAGCCGCCGCTCGCGCCTCGATGAAGGTACATGTCGAAGCCATGGTCGATTTCTGGAACGCCGGCGTGCCGACGCTCGACTACGGCAACAACATCCGCCAGGTCGCCAAGGAAGAGGGCCTTGAAAACGCCTTTGCTTTCCCGGGCTTCGTGCCGGCCTATATCCGCCCGCTCTTTTGCCGCGGCATCGGTCCGTTCCGTTGGGCCGCTCTCTCGGGCGATCCGGAAGATATCTACAAGACCGATGCCAAGGTGAAGGAACTCACCCCCGGCAACACGCATCTGCACAACTGGCTCGACATGGCGCGCGAGCGCATCGCTTTCCAGGGCCTGCCGGCACGCATTTGCTGGGTCGGTCTCGGCGATCGTCACCGCCTCGGTCTCGCCTTCAACGAAATGGTCAGGAACGGCGAGCTGAAGGCGCCTGTCGTCATCGGCCGCGACCATCTCGACTCCGGCTCGGTCGCTTCGCCGAACCGCGAAACTGAAGCGATGAAGGACGGCTCTGATGCCGTTTCCGACTGGCCGCTCTTGAACGCCCTACTCAACACCGCTTCCGGCGCGACCTGGGTATCGCTGCACCACGGCGGCGGCGTCGGCATGGGCTTCAGCCAGCATTCGGGCATGGTCATCTGCGCCGACGGCACGGATGATGCGGCCCGCCGTCTGGAGCGCGTTCTCTGGAACGACCCGGCAACCGGCGTCATGCGCCACGCCGATGCAGGCTACGATATCGCGCTCGATTGGGCCAAGCAGCAGGGCCTGCGTCTGCCGGCCATCCTGGGGAACTAAGATGAAGCTGCTACGCGCCAGTGATCACAAGCGCATGCCCTGGAAAAACGGCGGCGGCGAAACGGTTGAGATCGCCGTTTCACCCGACGGCGCAGGGCTTGCCGACTTCGACTGGCGCGTCAGCATGGCGACCGTTGCCACGGATGGACCGTTCTCGGTCTTTCCGGGCATCGATCGCACGCTATCCATTCTCGATGGCGAAGGCATGACCCTCTTCATCGAGGGGCGCGCGCCCGAACGCCTGACGCAGGCGAGCGAGCCGCTGCCTTTCGCGGCCGACGCGCCGACATCGGCGACCTTGATCGATGGCACGATTACGGATCTCAATGTCATGACACGGCGGGGCCGTGTCACGCATTCCGTGCTGCGCATTTCGGTCGATGGAGCTGGCGAAGTGGCTTTCGCCGAGGGGACCACCCTTATTCTTTGCCATCGCGGCAATGTTGAAATCGATGGCATGACGCTCGATGCGGGCGATTGCCTGCTCGTCTCGGACACTAACGCCGACCGGCGCTCGATCTCGGGCAAGGCGCAGTTGTTCCAAATCACCATCGCGGCAATATAGTCGGCTATCAACGGCTTCGACTTGACACGGGCATGCGCGGATTATCCTATCTCTCTGCCATAGAGAGGATAGCTGCATGAGCGACGACCAGATCCCCGCCGATAGCAAGCTCACCACCTCCAAGCGCCGCTGGGCGGCGGAGGGCAAGTTTCTGACGGGTCGTGTCAGCCGGCCGGAAACCGAGCGACTGCCACCCGGCCAGCATCTGGTGAAGAACTGGCCGGTGCTCGATCTCGGCGAGCAGCCGCAGATTTCCTTCTCCAGCTGGCGGCTCGATGTGTTTGGTTTCGTGGAAAAGCGCCTCAGCCTCGATTGGGCGGCTTTCCAGGCGATCGAGCAAAGCACTTATGTCAGCGACATTCATTGCGTGACGACCTGGTCGCGCTACGACAATCGCTGGGGAGGGGTTTCGACGCGCGATCTCCTTGATCTCGTCATGCCGACACCGGAGGCACATCATGTGCTGCTGACGAGCTATGACGGCTATACCACCAACCTGCCGCTTGCGGATTTCGCGGCCGAAGACGCCATTCTCGCCACCGCCTGGGAGGGCCAGCCGCTGACGCGTGAGCATGGCGGACCGATGCGCCTCGTCGTCCCGCATCTCTATTTCTGGAAGAGCGCGAAATGGCTGAGCCGCATCGAACTCATCGGCGCCGACCGGGCCGGCTTCTGGGAGAAGAACGGCTATCACATGTATGGCGACCCCTGGCGGGAGCAGCGTTACTCGGACGATTGACATCCAGGGGACGCGGCGGGCAGGGCAAGCTTGCAGGACATCGCGGTTCTTGTGTCACCGTGTCAATTTTTGGCGATGCCGGCATGGGTTTGCGGCTTTGCAAGCCGGTGCGATGGGCGTATTCAATGATCCTATGATTGTTGCCGGTCGAGCCGGCGCCCTTTGAACGCTATTTTCCGAAATTTGATGTCATGACCGTTGCCCGGACCATAGAAGAGCCTTCCGAAGCAAGTTTCGGTCGGCAATCCCGCATCATCGCCTTCGTGGTTGCCGTCTCCTTCTTCATGCAGATCCTGGACGGCACTATCGTCACCACGTCGCTGCCGCAGATGGCGAAAACCTTCGGCGTTGAACCGGTGTCGATGAGCATCGGCATCACTGTCTACCTCCTG
>NZ_JAELTU010000275.1 GCF_016429015.1 Rhizobium sp. ASV20 | reverse complement strand
ATCGTCGGGCTGGAGGCGCTGGCGCGCTGGCGGCATCCGGAGAAGGGGCTGCTTAATCCAGCCGCTTTCCTCAAGGTGGCGGATGAATACGGACTGACCGCCGAGATCGATGCCGCAGTGCTAAAGCGCGCGCTTGCCGACCGAGCCACCTGGGTGTCCCGCGGTCTCTTGCCGCCGCGCATCGCCGTCAATATTTCCGGACGCCGGCTTGCCGATCCAGACCTGATCGAAGGGCTGGAGGCGCTGAAGATACCGCGCCATGCCATCGCCTTCGAACTCGTGGAGACGATCTTTCTGGACGAGCCAGATGACCGGGTGCTGGCCAATATCAACGCCATCAAGAAGATGGGGATCGATATCGAGATCGACGATTTCGGCTCGGGCCACGCTTCCCTGATCGGGCTGGTGAAACTGAAGCCGAAGCGGCTGAAGATCGATCGGCAACTGGTGACGGCGGTGCCGGTGTCGGACGAGCAACGTCGCCTTGTCAGCTCCATCGTCGATATCGCAAGGGCCTTGAATGTCGAAGTCGTCGCCGAAGGCGTCGAGACAGAAGAACATGCCCGCATTTTAGCGGAGATCGGTTGCGATGAGCTTCAGGGCTACGCCATCGGTTATCCTGCTCCGGAGGCCGAGGTCGCGGCCCTGCTGAAGTCGGCTCATGCGAAGAGCAGGAGCCGATCACCTGTTGCCGGTCACGGCCGTACTACTGGATCTGCAACGCGACGATCAAACCGTAGCTGATAGCACCCAGCATCAGCAGCGACAGCGTGGCTGCGACGATGACCCGGCCGCCGGCATGGGCCACAGAGCGCACGTTTACCGACAGGCCGAGTGCCGCCATGGCAATCACGGTCAGGATGCCGGATACGGTTTCCATCGGCGTGATCAGGGCCTCCGGAATAAGCCCGAAGGAGCGCATTGCCATCAGGCCGAGGAAGCCGCAGATGAACCATGGAACCAGCGAGGGATGACGACCACTTTTTCCAGTTGCATCGGTCGTTTCGACCTTGGTGATGATACCGAGTAGAAATATGACCGGCCCGAGCATCAGGACGCGGATCAGCTTGACCAGCGTGCCGGTCTGGACGGCGAGCAGGCCGACGGGAGCGGTCGCAGCAAGCACCTGCGGGACGGCGTATACGGTCAGGCCGGCCAGCGTGCCGTATTGCGGGACGCTCATGCCGAAATGGAAGTAGAGAAACGGCAGGAGGAAGACAGCGGCGATGCCCAGCACGGCAGTGAAGGCAAGGGCTGCGGCGATCTCCTGCGAATCTGCTTCGATCACCGGGGCGACGGCGACGATGGCGGAATTGCCGCATATCGAGTTGCCGCAGGCAATCAGTGTTGCGAGCTTCGGCGGCAGGCCGAGCAGGCGTCCGATCATGTAGGTCGCGGCAATCGAAAGCACGACAACGATGGCGATGCCGGCGATCAGCCAGACGCCCGCGCCGCGAATGGCCGAAAGGCTGATGGAGGCGCCGAGAAGGACAATGGCGATTTCCAGCAGGAACTTGGCGCTGAAATCGATACCGGGTTTCATGGATGGCTTCAGTGGCTTGAAGGTGCAGACGGCAATACCGAGCGCTATGGCGAGTACCAGACTTTCGATCCACCGGCCGCCGAGCATGCCGACCTCCGCGTGCTCGCCTGCATAGGCGACGATTGCGACGGCACAGGTGAGTGCGAAGCCGGGGAAGATCTTGTTTGCGCTTTGAGCAAGTGACATGCGATGCCGCCATTCTTTTTATGATGTGTTGACGGCTGGAAAGTCTCATCTACTCATGTCGACTTCCATCGAATATTATCCTATGTTTTGTTCGATAAATTAGAATGATTTCCCATGACCTTTGAGCAACTCGCAATTTTTGTCGCCGTCGCCGAACGCGAACATCTGACCAATGCGGCCGAAGCCATCCACCTGACTCCGTCTGCCGTCAGTTCGGCGATCAAGAATCTCGAAGCCTATTATGGGGTGGAGCTGTTTCACCGCGTCGGCAGGCGGATCGAGCTGACGGAGACGGGGCGATCCTTCCTGGGGGAAGCCAAGGCGACGCTTGCCCGCGTGCGCTCCGCCGAGCTCATGCTGTCGGAACTCGGTGGTCTGCAGCGCGGCCGGCTCAGCCTCTACGCCAGCCAGACCATAGCAAGTTACTGGCTCCCGCCTTTGCTGATGCGGTTCCAACGTGACTATCCCGGGATCGAACTGGAACTGACGATCGGCAATACGCGAACCGTCACGGAAGCCGTCATCGACGGCGCGGCGGAACTGGGTTTCATCGAGGGTGAGGTGGATGCGCCGGCGCTATCGATGAAGATCGTCGCACAAGATGCGCTCGTCATCGTCGTGCCGCCACATCATCCCTGGGCCGACGGGCGGCCGCTTTCCATAACAGATCTCGTGACGGATACGTCCTGGGTGATGCGCGAGGAGGGGTCGGGTACGCGTTCGGAGTTCGAGAACGCGCTTGCCAAACTCGGCGCTGCGCCACGCGACCTCAAGGTCGCGCTGGTTCTCCCATCGAACGAGGCGATTTTGTCAGCAGTCTGCGCGGGCCAGAGTGCCGCGGCGATTTCCAATGCAGCAGCCAAGGCCTATCTCGGACAGGGACTGCTGGTTCAGGCCAGTTTCGATCTGCCGGCCCGTAGTTTTCGCCTGTTACGTCACAAGGAGCGCCATGCCAGCAAGGCGGCGTCGACACTGGAGACCATGTGCAAGAGCTATCGCAAATACGCAAGCTTCGAAGCGGATGGCACGGGCGAAGGATCGGGCGAGGACAACTGACCGTGAGATGTAGAGGTCGGTGAACCTCTGAGCTCTAACGACGTTCCATCCGCTGCCGGTTGGCGACCACCAGTTCGATCTCGTTGCGCTCGAGCATCGCGTTGACATCGGCCGGCGGGGCGTCGTCGGTGACGAGGACGTCGAAGCTTGAGGGCTCGCCGAGAATGATCGGCGCGCTGCGCCCGAATTTGGCGCTATCGGCGACGACGATGCAGTTTTCAGCGCGGCTTGCCGCTTCCCGCGAATATTCCGCCTCTTCGAGATCATGCAGCATGAAGCCCGACGTGGCGTTGATGGCGCCGACCGAGAGAATGGCATGGCGTATGTTGAAGCGGCGCAGAAAATTGGCGGCTTCCATGCCGAAAGCGCCGCCATCGTGACCGCGCAACTCGCCGCCGGCGAAGAAGACGCGGTTGCCATTGCGGGTGGCCAGTGCATGCGCTACCGACAGGGCGTTGGTGACGACGAAGAGCTTCTGATGCTTTTGCAGGGCAACGGCAATGAAGGCTGTTGTAGAGCCGACATCGAGAAAGAGCGTATCGCCGTCCTCGATCATGGCCGCGACCGAGGCTGCGATCATCCGCTTGGCTTCGGCATTTTCGTTCATGCGCAGGTGCAGCGGCGGCTCGATCATCGAGTCCTTGATATGGACACCGCCATGCACCTTGGTGACGAGGCCGTTTGCCTCCAGGCTACGGATGTTGCGGCGAATGGTTTCCTCGGAAACGCTGAGGCGCTCAGCCAGGAACTGAATGCGGCTGGCGCCGCCGGCAAGCCGAAGTTCTTCCAGGATCTCGCGCTCGCGATGATTGGCGTGAAGCGGTGGTTGGGACATGCCCGACATGATCCTGATCCTATTGCGGGTATGATCTCGAAATTCAATTGCGGCTTCCGGATCGAGCAGGCGGCGCCATAAGCAGCATCAAGGTTTGCAAATCAATCCGATCGCCTCGCGATGGAGTTTTTAAGGCAAATCTCACCCACGGTGAAGCGTTCTGTTTGCAATATTCATTATTCATCCAATTGAGTTTCATTCTCAAATCCAACAAAAAACCAAATATTCGTTTCATTTTGTGGATCGATCTTGACAGGTGATCGTTTGTGAGGAACTTTTCCGCCAGAGGATGCTGAGCAGTAGCGCCGGAGGGGGAATGACTGCGACGCCGGAAGACAGGATATATTCTCTCGGAATCTGGCATGGGTCGATCGAGATCGCCCCGCTTGTCGGCGGCATAACCAATCGCAACTATCTGGTCGGCAATGCGGGGCGTCGTTTCGTCGTGCGATTGGGCTCGGACATTCCCGTCCACCACATCAATCGCGCCAACGAAGTGGCGGCAAGCAGGGCCGCGCATGCGGCCGGCCTTTCTCCCGCCGTCATTCACCACGAGCCCGGCATATTGGTGCTCGACTATATCGATGCGAAGCCGCTGTCTGCCGACGATATGCGCAATCCCGGAGTCATGGCGCGGGTCCTTCCGCTTGTTCGATCCTGCCATCGCGATGTGCCGAAGCATTTTCGCGGACAGGCTGCGATCTTCTGGGTCTTCCATGTGGTCAGGGATTATGCGGCTCTTCTGGAAGCGCGCGGCAGCCGGCATGCGCTGTTGCTGCCGTCTTTCCTGGAGATTGCCGAACGGTTGGAGCGTGCTGCCGGTCCTTTCGAGATCGCCTTCGGCCACAACGATCTTCTGGCGGCGAATTTCCTTGATGATGGCAAGCGGCTCTGGCTGATCGATTGGGATTATGCGGGGTTCAACACGCCGCTTTTCGATCTCGGCGGCCTTGCCTCCAACAACGAGTTCTCCGAGGCGCAGGAAGAGGCGATGCTGGAGACTTATTTCGAGGCTCCCGTCAGCGATGATCTGCGCCGGCGCTATCAGGCGATGAAATGTGCTTCGCTTCTGCGCGAGACGATGTGGAGCATGGTTTCCGAAATCCATTCCGACATCGAATTCGATTATTCTTCCTATACAGCTGAAAATCTACGGCGCTTCGAGAGCGCCTGGCAGGATTTTCGCAATTCTTGAGGTGATGTGATGAAGGAACTGCCTGCAACCGCAAAGACCGTCGTCATCGGCGGCGGCATTATCGGCTGCTCGACCGCCTACCATCTCGGCAAGCTTGGCTTCACCGATACCGCACTGCTGGAGCGCAAGAAGCTGACCTCGGGCACGACGTTCCATGCCGCCGGCCTTGTCGGCCAGCTGCGCACCAGCGCCAACATCACGCAGATGCTCGGCTATTCCGTCGACCTTTACAAGAAGCTCGAGGCGGAGACGGGGCTCGCCACCGGCTGGAAGATGAACGGCGGCTTGCGTCTTGCCTGTAACGAGGAGCGCTGGACGGAGGTCAAGCGGCAGGCGACGACGGCGCAATCCTTCGGCTTGCAGATGCATCTGCTGACGCCCAAGGAGGCTTTCGATCTTTGGCCGCTGATGGATGTGGACGATCTCGTCGGCGCTGCCTTCCTGCCGACCGACGGGCAGGCCAATCCCTCCGATATTACCCAGGCGCTGGCCAAGGGCGCCCGCATGAGCGGTGTGTCGATTTTCGAGGATACGGAAGTTCTCGATCTGGAGATCGACAAGGGCCGCATCCGCGCCGTCATCACCGAGAGAGGCCGCATCGAATGCGAGCGCGTCGTCGTCTGCGCCGGACAATGGACGCGGACCTTTGCCGGCCGTTTCGGCGTCAATGTTCCGCTCGTTTCGGTCGAGCATCAATATCTCATCACCGAATCCTTCGGCGTGCCTTCCAACCTGCCGACGCTGCGCGATCCCGACCGGCTGACCTATTACAAAGAGGAGGTCGGCGGGCTGGTCATGGGCGGCTATGAGCCCAATCCCATTCCCTGGGCGCTCGATGGCATCCCCCGGGATTTCCACTACACGCTGCTCGACAGCAATTTCGATCATTTCGAGCAGATCATGGAGCAGGCACTCGTGCGCGTGCCGGCGCTGCAGACGGCAGGCGTCAAGCAATTGCTGTGCGGTCCGGAGAGCTTTACGCCCGACGGCAACTTCATTCTCGGCGAGGCGCC
>NZ_JAELTU010000274.1 GCF_016429015.1 Rhizobium sp. ASV20 | reverse complement strand
GATCCTCGATGCTGCTTATCCCTGTGTTCCAGGAAATGTCGGGAATGCCACCACCTACACTTATCCGGTCCGCTTTCAGGAGGTGCGTGGCGCGTCGATCGACAGGCTTTTGAACCAGCGTGACCCCGCATTGAAGGACGCCTTCGTGGAAGCGGCCCTGGAATTGCAGAGCAGGGGTGTCAAGGCGATTACCGGCGCCTGCGGTTTCATGGCTTATTTTCAGGAGGAGGTGGCAGCGGCGCTCGACATCCCAGTTTTCCTTTCGAGCCTGATGCAGATTCCCTTCATGCACGCGCTTTGCGGCGGTAGCGTCGGCATCATCACGGCCAATGCGTCACGGCTAACCCCGCGACATTTCAAGGCTTGCAACGTGCCGGAGGACATTTCCCTGGCGATCGCCGGCATGGAGGATCAGACGGAATTTCGCCAGGCGATCCTTGAAGAAAAGGGGACGCTGGATTCCGCTGAAATCGAACGCGAAGTGACGCGGGTTGCCCGCCATCTGGTCGAGAAGCATCCCGATGTGCGATCTATCCTCCTCGAATGCAGCGATCTACCGCCCTATGCGCATGCCGTCCAGGCTGCCACGGGCCGCCCCGTGTTCGACTTCATTACCATGATCAACTATGTCCAGCAGAGTGTTGCTCGCCGCCCTTATGCCGGCAGCATGTGATGCTGGCAGTTTCGACCGGGGAGGGCAGACATGTCTATCGATCAATATTATCTGCTCGGACGTTCCGGGCTGCGCGTCAGTCGTTTGGCCTTGGGCACGATGACTTTCGGCAACGGCGGCATTCGCGGTATCAATGGAAGCTGGGGTGCGGATGAAGAGACTGCTCGGACGATCTTCGAGCGCTACATCGCCGCCGGCGGCAACTTCATCGACACGGCCAACTCCTATGCCGGTGGCTTGAGTGAGAGGCTCGTCGGCGGTTTCGTGGCGGAAGCAGGCTTGCGCGATGAGGTTGTCATCGCCACGAAGTTCTCCAACAGTCTCTCTCCAGGCAACCCGAATGCCGGCGGAAACGGCCGCAAGGCAATGATACAGGCGGTCGAGGCGTCGCTGAAGCGCTTGAAGACCGACTATATCGATCTCTATCTTCTCCATACATGGGACCGCATGACGCCGGCCGAGGAAGTCATGCGGACCTTCGACGACCTCGTGCGCGCCGGCAAGATTCGCTATGCCGGGCTTTCGGATGTGCCCGGCTGGTACGCAGCCCGCGCCCAGACATGGGCGGAAGCGCACACGCTGACCCAGCCGATCTGCCTGCAATTGCCCTATTCGCTGGTCGAGCGGAGCATCGAACACGAATTCGTGCCGCTCGCCGAGACGCTCGGTCTTGGCATTACCGCCTGGAGCCCGCTTGCCATGGGGCTCCTGTCCGGAAAATATCGCCCCGGCTCGGCCGAAGGGGGGAGGCTTTCGCAGGACTCATCGGGCGGCGGCCTCGGATTGTTCACCAAACGCAATACGCGCATACTCACCGTGCTGGAAAAGGTCGCCGGCGAGATGGGGCGCAGCATGGCACAGGTGGCGCTCAACTGGTGCGTCAACCGCCCGGGCGTCGCTGCGGCGATCGTCGGCGCCAGCAGGCTTTCGCAACTGGACGACAATCTCGCCGCGCTCGAGTTTACCATCCCGGCTGAATTCCGCGCGGATCTCGATCGCGCCACCGCCATCGATGCGCCCTATCCCTATGCGCTGTTCGCCGACGACTATCAGGCCGCGATCCTCAATGCCGGCGCATCGGTCGGCGACAAGCCGCCAGGCTATCGCAGGGAAATCCTGCTGCCCAAGGTCACCGATTACGCATTCGGCCAGCCGAAGACCGAGGATCGCGATTGAATGTGCGGCCGGTTGGAAGGAGCCGCGACATGTTGAATGATGCGTGCTCCCATGGTCTTTGGATAAGACAGCCATCGCCGCCCCGCGGACATTGCCTTTGGCCGGTCACTCGCCGCAGCTGCGGTGATAGCCGCCGGCGGCTTCACCGGGCTTTCGGCAGCTCTTGCATCCTGCCGAGGCTGGACGAAGCGTTGTCGTGCTTGAGGGCGCCGAGATCGGTTTTGGTCGATCGAGCCGCCCCGTCGGCCTCATCAATGCGGTGATGACGGATAATGCCCTCCCGCGTTTCCATTGTTTCGAGCAGACCATCGTGGGCTTTTCCGGCTACGACGGTTGCGGCATAGCTCCGGGGACTGTCTTCGGACACATAATGGCCCGTCATATTCTCGGGGAACTGCAGGAGGTCGATCTGCCGCTGCCGATCCGCGACGCGAAGGAACAGCCCTTCAGGAGCCTCGAGGAATCCTGCCAGGAGGTTGGCGCTCAGCTCGCGCCTTTTCCGGAAAGAGATCCTAGGTCGACGGATTCTCGGTGGCTGCGAAGACGGGCGCGTCGGCACCCTGTTCGAGCAGCCAATCGCGGAAGAGCATGGCACCATGTTTTGCCGGCCTCTGCGCCGGCATGATGATGTAAATTGTCTGACCAGAGCGATGAACTGCGTCCAGCGGATAGATCAGGCGGCCCGCCCGAACATGATCATGGACCAGGTGTTTCCAGCCGAGCGCTACGCCTTGCCCGAGAACGGCGGCCTCAATCGAACTCAATGCGTCGGTGAAAACGAAATCCTGGTTAAGCCGGGCGACTGGAACGGAATGGCGGCCCAGCCAATCACGCCAGCCGAGCCGAACGCGATGCCGTTCTTCGAAATGCAGAAGCTTGTGATTGAGCAAGTCGGCAGGCTCATTGATAGGGCCGCTTTCGCGGAGATAGTCGGGACTGCAAACCGGAATGACCTCCTCGGTGACGAAATGCCATGCATGCATTCCCGGCCACTTTCCTGCCCCGAGCCGGGCTGAAATGTCGATATTCTCCTCATCCAGATCCTGATCGTCGCGGCTGCTTTCCTCGATGCGCAGCGCGATGTCGGGATGCTGTAGCTTGAAATCCTTGAGGCGCGGAAGAAGCCAGAGCTGCACAAAGGAGGCCGAGAACGACACCCTGACGGTGTCGTTCGAGTGTTTGGTGCGCAAGGAGGTCAGCACCATGTGGAGGTGATCGAACGCCTGCTGCGTTTCCCTGTAAAGCCTCTGTCCCTCCGCTGTCAGCTCCAGCCGCGTGTGTTCGCGGCGAAACAGCTTTAGCCCCGTCGCCTCCTCCAGCAGCTTGATCGTCTTGCTGACGGCCGGCTGGCTGACATTCAGTTCCTCGGCTGCAGCTGTAAAACTTCGTCGCCGCGCCGCCGCTTCGAAGACGAAAAGATAATTGGCGGAGGGTACCAGGGATCGCAGTCTGTGCATAAATTGAAGTTATGCTCCTCAGCATTTTTTTGCAACGTCACAACCGTATTTGTCGTCGCTAATCTCACCCGAAATCAAATCGGGAAATCTCCATGCAAACTCATGCTCGCGCCGTTGTCATCGGTGGTGGTTGTGTCGGTGCCGCCATCCTTTATGGTCTCGCCAAACGTGGCTGGACGGATGTCGCGCTTCTGGAACGCACACAGTTGACCGCCGGCTCCACCTGGCATGCCGCCGGCCTCATTCCTTCTTATGCGCGCAGCATCAATATCGGCCGGATGATCGCCAAGACGATTGAGATCTATGAAGGCCTGGAGGCGGAAACCGGCCAGCATGTGGGTTGGCACAAATGCGGGCAACTGCGTATCGCGAACACGCGCGACCGGCTGGACGAGTATAAGAGCTACATGAGCGTTGCCGCCGTTCAGGGTATCCGCGCCGAACTGGTGACGCCACAAGAGGCTCGAAAGCTGTGGCCGCTTCTCGAAAACAATCATGAGATGCTGGCAGCGCTCTATCACCCCGACGATGGCCATATAGCGCCGGCCGACGTCACGCAGGCGATGGCGAAAGGGGCACGGGATCGTGGCGCCAAGATCTATCTCAACACCGAGGTGCGTGGCTTTGAACGCCTGCCGGGTGGTGAGTGGAAAATCCTGACCAACAATGGCGAGATCATCTGCGAGCACGTGATATCGGCAACCGGCAACTACGCGCGCCAGACCGGCGCCATGCTCGGCCTCGAAATTCCGGCGATCCCGATCGTTCATCAATACTGGATCACCGATGCGGTGCCGGAAGTGGTGGAGCGCAAGCGTCAGGGATTGCCCGAAATGCCGATCCTGCGCGACGAGGCTTTCGAGGGCTATTTGCGCGAGGAAGGCGATGGCCTGATGTTCGGTCCCTATGAAAAGACCGAGCACTTGAAGCTATTTGCGGAGAACGGCGTGCCCGAGTGGTTCGGTGCGGACTTGCTGGAAGAGGATTTCGATTCCGTTTCCTGGAATTGGGAGCGTGCCATGGAGCTCGTTCCGGCTCTTGGCCGGGTCGGTATCAAGGCAAATGTGCGCGGCCCGTTCCAGATGACGGCAGACGAATTGCCACTGGTCGGGCCGGCCTGGGGGCTGGAGAATGTCTGGATCGCCGAAGGCGTGCCCGGCGGTATCCTCTGGGGCGGTGCTATCGGTTATTATCTGTCGGAGCGCATCGTTGAAGGCGCAAACAGCCTCGATACGTCCGAGCTCGATCCGCGCCGCTTTGGCGACTATGCGAATAAGGAATGGACGCGTCAGAAGGTCCGCGAAAGCTGGGGTACTCACGCCGAACTGCACTATCCGGGGCAGGATATGCCGGCCGCACGCCCGCAGAAGACGGCTCCCTCCTACGATATTCTCTCGAAGCGTGGTGCGGTCTGGAGTGTCCTGAACGGGTGGGAAATGCCGAACTGGTTCGCGCCTGATGGCGTCGAAGCGAAGGATCAATACAGCTGGCGCTGGACGGAGAAGGGCAAGTATGTGGGCGAGGAAGTCCACGCGGTGCGCAACTTCGTTGGTCTCGTTGAAATGACGCCGATGACGAAATTCGAGGTTTCCGGCCCCGGCGCCGAGGCATGGCTCGACGGCATCCTCGCCAATCGCCTGCCCAAAATCGGGCGCGTCAACCTCAGCCATCACCTGACGAAGAAGGGCGGTGTCCAAGCAGAATATATCGTCTCTCGCCTTGAAGACGGTATGTTCTATCTGATCTCGACGCCGCGCGCCGAACGCTGGAATTTCGACGACCTTTCGAAACTCCTCCCGAAAGATGGAGCGGTTCAGCTGCGGAACGTCACCAACGAACGTGGTTGCTTCACCATTGTCGGGCCCAAGGCGCGCGAGGTGCTGCAGGGCCTCACCGAGCTGGACCTTTCCAACGAGGCGTTTCCCTGGTTCGGGGTTAAGTCAGCCACGGTCGGGCTTGCAAGCGACGTGCGGCTATTGCGGGTGAACTACGAAGGCGAGCTTGGGTGGGAACTCTATCATCCGCTTTGCTATCAGCGTCATCTCCTCGAAGCCCTGCTCGCGGCGGGCGCGCCGCACGGCATGCGCCTGATCGGCCTGCAGGCGCTGGAATCGCTGCGGCTGGAAAAATCTTATCGTGCGATGTATCGCGACATGAATCCGGAATTGACCGCCTGGGAAAGCAGCCTTGACCGCTTCATTCGTCTGGATAAGGGCGAATTCATCGGCAAACAGGCGCTGCTGCGGCAGAAGGAGGAAGGTGTCAGGCAGCGGTCCGTCACCCTCTCCATCGACACGGATGGCGTGAGCTCGCTGATCCATGAAGGCGTCTATCATAACGGCAGGCTGGTTGGTCGAATCACGTCGGGAGGGTACGCCTATACGCTCGGCTGTGACGTTGCCTTCGCGCTGCTACCGGTCGAGCTTGGCAATCCGGGTGTCGAGCTCGAGGTGCCGCTTCTCGGAGAGATGCGCAAGGCACGCGTGATTCCCGAATCCCCCTATGATCCCGAGGCTCTGCGCGGCCGTATGTAAGCTGAGTTCAGGAGAGAACATCATGAAGATACTGGTGCCAGTTAAGCGGGTTGTTGACTACAACGTGAAGATCCGCGTGAAGCCGGATGGATCTGGCGTTGAGCTTTCGAACGTGAAGATGTCGATGAACCCGTTCGACGAAATCTCT
>NZ_JAELTU010000273.1 GCF_016429015.1 Rhizobium sp. ASV20 | reverse complement strand
GCCTTGTCGAGATTGCTGACGCCTTCCAAGGCGACGGAATAGAGGGTTTGGCCGTAGCCGAACACTTCGCGATAAGCCGCACGCTCGATGATCGGCGTGGAAAGCACATGTACCCGTCGGCTTGAGAGCAATTCCTTCACCGATTGCAGCGCGCGCGTCGTCACCATTGGATTGACGCGGGTCAGCACGACCGAATGCGGGATGCGGATATCGGCGCGATCTTCGAGATATTGCAGCAGCTCGATGACATTGGTGGCGCCTTCCGCATCCATGGCGGAGCCTTGGACGGGAATGAGAACATAGGTCGAATAGCCGAGTGCCTGGGCCAGCAACGGACTGCGTGCGCCGGGCAGGTCGATGAGCAGGAAATCGACTTCGTCGCGCAGCTTGCGCGCATGTTGGCCGAGATTGGCGGCGGTCACATAGGGAACGACGGAAAGGCAGGCGGGCGCCTTGTCACCCAGTCGCTCGTACCATTTGGAAATCCAGAGTTGGGGATCCGCATCCAGCACAGCCACGGAGAAGCCCATTCGGGCGAGTTCGCAGGCGACGATGACGACGGCGGTGGTCTTGCCGGCGCCACCCTTGGTGTTGGCAAAGGTCAGAACGGCCATAGGTGCTCCCTGCGCGGATCGGTGTGACAACTCAAAGGGGTAGACAAAGGCCCGTCATGGCTTGCGGGGATCGTTACGCATTTATGGTTAACAAACCATTTTGAACGCGGCTGCGGTCCGTTCGCCGGCATCTTTGTCCATCAATGCCGCTTGTCGGCGGCCAGGATTTCGCGGGCAAGCTGATCCAGCGCTACGGTCCGGTCGACGCCGCCATGGGCAATCGCTTCCTTGGGCATGCCGAAGACGACGGATGTTTCCTCGTCCTGGGCGACCGTAAAGGCGCCAGCATCGTGCATCTCCTTCATGCCGCGCGCGCCGTCGTCTCCCATGCCGGTCATGATGACGCCCATGGCGTTACCGGCTGCAGACCGCGCAGCGGACCGGAAGAGCACATCGACGGAGGGCCGATGCCGGGAAACCAGAGGGCCATCCTTGATGGCAACCACATAGCGAGCGCCCTGTCGCTCGAGCAGAACGTGCTTGCCGCCGGGTGCGATCAGCACATGGCCGCGCAGCACCGGATCACCGTGTTCGGCCTCCTTGACTTCCACTTCGCAAAGGCTGTTGAGGCGCTTGGCGAAGGCTGCTGTGAACTTTTCGGGCATGTGCTGCACGATGACCATGCCGGGCGTGTTGGCCGGCAGCGCCGTCAGCAGTTCGCGAAGCGCTTCCGTGCCGCCCGTGGAGGCGCCCACACAGACAACCATTTCGGTTGTTTTCGCCATGGCCCGGCCGGTGGGCGGGGGAAGCACGACATCGGCCGTCAGCTTGGCCGTCGGCTCCGTCGATGCGATCACGTGTCTGCGCGCTGTTCCCAGCCGGGCTGCGGCTGCACCCTTCACCGTTTCCCGGATCATCGCCCCGGCCTCCGCCAAATGGTCGGCGGCCGCGATTTTCGGTTTCAGGATGATATCGACGGCGCCGGCTTCCAATGCCTGCATCAGCGTCTCCGAACCGGCCTCGGTCAGGGAGGAGCACATGACGACGGGAATAGGACGCTGCGTCATCAGCTTTCGCAGGAAGGTGATGCCATCCATGCGCGGCATTTCGACATCGAGCGTGATGACGTCGGGGATTTCTTCCTGGATCTTCTTCGCAGCCATGAAGGGATCGGCGGCAGCACCCATTACCTCGATTTCAGGATCTGCCGACAATACCTGTGTCATGACCTGGCGCACGCTGGCGGAATCGTCGACGATAAGTACGCGGATCTTCTTGGCCATGCGCCTCACACCTTCCTGAAAACGGTGTTGGCAACCTGCTTCACCGGCAGGTTCAGCCCGCTGATTGTCTCGGAATGGCCGACATAGAGGAAGCCTCCCGTCACCAGCTTGTCGCAGAGCCGCGCCAGCACCTTTTCCTGTGTCGGCTTGTCGAAATAGATCAGTACATTGCGGCAGAAGACGACATGAACCTTGTCGCCAATCTCGTAGGCGCGGTCCATCAGATTGAGACGGCCAAAGCCGATCTTGGCACGCAGCTTCGGATGAATGCGAACCTCGCCGCGTTGCGGATCGCGCGGCTCCATGATGTAGCGGGTGCGCTTCTGATGGTCGACCGGATCGATCATCCCGACTGGATAGATGCCCTTGCGTGCTGCCTTGAGGACGTCGGTGGAAAGATCCGTGGCGAGGATGCTGTAGTCCGGCGCCCCCCGCGCGTCGCGATAGTCTTCCAGTACCATGGCGATCGTGTAGGGTTCGGCGCCGACCGAGCAGGCCGCGCTCCAGATGCGCAGGCGATTGTGGCCAGCCGCCATGAGTTCCGGCAAAGCGGACTGCTCGAGGTGTTCGAAATGCTTCGGTTCGCGGAAGAAATCCGTCTTGTTGGTGGTAACGGCATCGATGAGGTGGATGGCTTCCCGGTCGATGCCGCCATGCTTGAAGAGATAATCGCAGTAGTCGTCGAGGTCGACAATGCCGGTCGCCCTCAGCCGCCGCCGCAAGCGTCCCTCCAGCATCGTGCGCTTGGCTGGCGGCATCTTGATGCCGCTGTAGTCATAGATATAGCGGGCAAGCTGGTCGAAGTTCCGCCTGCTCAGTCCGTTGTCCGTGTAGTCTCTTGCATCCTGCGCTGGCACGTTACGCCTCACTCAAACGGCTGCAAATTCTGAAGCGCTTCGACCCACGCCGACACCCATCAACGACACCTTGTCGGAGGAGGAAAAAAGCTTGGCGAGGTCTATGATGACGACGAAATCACTTTCGCGGCGCACCACGCCTGCAATATATTCGGAAGACCAGCGCACCCCGATATCGGGGGCGCTCTCGATCGCCTGATGCTTGAACGAGGTTACTTCGAAAACACGATCGGCGACCAGACCGAGCGTCAGCACCTTCTCCGCAATCGGAATATCGATGACGAGAATGCGCGTATGTGGCGTCTTGGCGGTGGCCGACATGCCAAGCCGAAGGCGCAGGTCGATGACCGGCACGCCCTGGCCTCGCACATCGCGCAGGCCGAGCAGATAGTCCGGCCCGTGCGGAATGCGGAAGGCATCCTGGTGATCGAGGATCTCCCGGACCACCGCGACCGGAACGGCGAAGCACTCATCGCCGAGGCCGAACGTCACATATTGAGCTTCGGTGCTGGTCGCGACCATTTATGCGCTCTCCTTGAAGTCGTTGTCGTCGGCGTCGGGTCCACCCATGGACATGTCGAGGGTGAAGCCCTTGAGGCGGGCCTGCTGCGCGGCGATGCTGTTGTCGGCACGACCGGCAGGTGCCCTGGCCGCCGGTGCCCTGACGGCTGGCTTGGCCTTGGCCGCACCCATCGCATGATGGATGGGATTGTGCGCCGGCTGGACCTTGCGGGCATTGGCCTGATCGACCTTGAAGAAGGCGATCGAGGCCTGCAGCTCCTCGGCCTGTGCGGCGAGTTCTTCGGAGGTTGCCGACATCTCTTCGGAAGCGCCGGCATTCTGCTGCGTCACCTTGTCGAGCTGCTGGATCGCCTCGTTGATCTGCGATGCACCGATATCCTGCTCGCGGCATGCGGCCGAGATTTCGGCGACGAGTTCGGCCGTCTTGCGGATATCCGGCACGAGGCGCGAGAGCATGTCGCCAGCCTCGGTCGCGACCGAGACGGTCTCGCCGGAGAGGCTGGAGATTTCGGCTGCTGCCGCCTGGCTGCGCTCGGCCAGCTTGCGCACTTCGGAGGCGACGACGGCAAAGCCGCGGCCGTGCTCGCCGGCACGGGCTGCCTCGACGGCGGCATTGAGGGCGAGCAGATCGGTCTGGCGCGCGATCTCCTGAACGATGGAGATCTTCTCGGCGATGGTGCGCATGGCGTTGACGGCGCGATCGACGGCTTGACCGCTGACCTCGGCGTCCTTGGCGGACTGGCGGGCGATCTTTTCGGTCTGGGCGGCGTTGTCGGCATTCTGCTTGATGTTTGCAGCCATCTCTTCCATCGAGGCGGAAGCCTCTTCGGCGGATGATGCCTGTTCGGTGGCACCCTGCGAGAGCTGTTCTGAGCCTGCCGACAGCTGCTGGCTGCCGGAGGAGACGTTGTCGGAGGCCGATAGCGCGTCCGCAACAACGCCGCGAAGCCGTTCGACCATCGACAGCAGCGAAACCCCGAGCGTATCCTTCTCCGACATCGGCTTTGGCTTCACCGTCAGGTCGCCATTGGCGATCTGGTCGGCGATGGTCGCAGTGTTGCGCAGATTGCCGGTCATGACGTTGATGGTATTGACGAGATCCTTGATCTCATCATTGGTCTTGATCTCGATATTCTGGTTGAGATCGCCGATGGCCACCCCTTCAGCGACCGTCTGGATTTTCTTCAGCCCGCGATTGATGCCAAGTGCAATCCACAGGGCGACGGCGATCGACAGCACGAACATGACGGCCAGCGAGGTCAGAAGCAGATTGCGCGCAAAGGCGTATTGGTCGTTGGTTGCCAGATCGGTCGCATGCAGATCGGTGATGATGGCCTTGTTGACGGTCTCGAGAACACCCAGCAGAGCGATGCTGGCCTTACGCCCTTCGCCCATCGAGAGTTCCCCGGCCCGGCGGTTGCTCTCCGCCGAGTTCTCGATGGCCAATTTCAGGATCTGCTCGTCGATCTGTCTCCAGACGGGGTATTGCTTCGAGAACTCGGCGACCTTTTCTGCAATGGCGGGGTCTTGCGCAAGCTTGGCTGCGAGCTGTTCTGCCCTTGCCGTGTTTGCACGGACCTCGTCGACATAGCCGGCAATTGCTTGCGGATCGGTGTTGAGAACGGCGTTCTTCTCGCTGGCGATCGCGTTCATAACGGCGAATGAAAGATCCGCGGAGTTACGCTGGTTTTCAGCCGGACCCTGGACGATGTCGGTGATGGCGGCGTTGAGGGAGGACAGGCTCATGATCGCAAGAGCCGACATGCCAGTCGACATCAGGATCAGCAGGCCGAATGCGAGGGTCAATTTCAGTTTGATGGTAAAGCGCATCTCTAAAGAATTCCTGGAAAGGGAAGGGTTCCGTGATCGAAGTTTGATGAAGTCAGACGGAGACCGCCTGGATGCGCGAAGACCGATACATTCACCCTTCCGCGAACCGGAGACCGGCTCTTGAGGCCTGCGGTAGCATTCGCCGGCCTTTGATCCGGCGCCCCGTGGCGCCAGATCCTCTCAATATCGAACCAGCCGCTCAGGCGCTCTGGCGAAAATCGTTGTCGTCGGCGTCGGGTCCACCCATGGACATGTCGAGGGTGAAGCCCTTGAGGCGGGCCTGCTGCGCGGCGATGCTGTTGTCGGCACGACCGGCAGGTGCCCTGGCCGCCGGTGCCCTGACGGCTGGCTTGGCCTTGGCCGCACCCATCGCATGATGGATGGGATTGTGCGCCGGCTGGACCTTGCGGGCATTGGCCTGATCGACCTTGAAGAAGGCGATCGAGGCCTGCAGCTCCTCGGCCTGTGCGGCGAGTTCTTCGGAGGTTGCCGACATCTCTTCGGAAGCGCCGGCATTCTGCTGCGTCACCTTGTCGAGCTGCTGGATCGCCTCGTTGATCTGCGATGCACCGATATCCTGCTCGCGGCATGCGGCCGAGATTTCGGCGACGAGTTCGGCCGTCTTGCGGATATCCGGCACGAGGCGCGAGAGCATGTCGCCAGCCTCGGTCGCGACCGAGACGGTCTCGCCGGAGAGGCTGGAGATTTCGGCTGCTGCCGCCTGGCTGCGCTCGGCCAGCTTGCGCACTTCGGAGGCGACGACGGCAAAGCCGCGGCCGTGCTCGCCGGCACGGGCTGCCTCGACGGCGGCATTGAGGGCGAGCAGATCGGTCTGGCGCGCGATCTCCTGAACGATGGAGATCTTCTCGGCGATGGTGCGCATGGCGTTGACGGCGCGATCGACGGCTTGACCGCTGACCTCGGCGTCCTTGGCGGACTGGCGGGCGATCTTTTCGGTCTGGGCGGCGTTGTCGGCATTCTGCTTGATGTTTGCAGCCATCTCTTCCATCGAGGCGGAAGCCTCTTCGGCGGATGATGCCTGTTCGGTGGCGCCCTGCGAGAGCTGTTCGGAACCTG
>NZ_JAELTU010000272.1 GCF_016429015.1 Rhizobium sp. ASV20 | reverse complement strand
GACCAGAACCCTCTTGTTTCTCTCGGATGCCAGATCGCGAATGCGATTGTAGATCATCCGCGATTGGACCGGAGAGCCACCCGGCGAATTGACGACGATGGCAACGGCCGGCGCACTCTTCATCTCGAAGGCTTTTTCCAATGCCTGCGCCACGCCTGCCAGATTAAGCGATTGCCGCAGCGGGCCGCCGCCGGACGAGATGACGCCGCTCAGCCGGACCACAGGTATGATCACCCGCTCCTTGCGGAAGCGCTTCGGAAGCATGCGTCTCAAGAACTCAACCATTCGTCATCCCTGAATCATGATGTTTGCTGCCCGTGATGTATGCATCGAAACGGCAAACGCAACATTGCGGGTCTTATTTCCTTTGGCCGATCAATACGAACGAGGAGCTATCGACGTGCATATGGGGCACGCCCATTGTTCATGTCGTCGACGAAATCGGTGAATTTATGCGTTCCCTCGCCATGCATGATCAAGGGCGTCCGCAGCGCCAGCCTTGCCCGCGATCCCTTGATTGCCGTTACCAGGATACGCACGGCATTTTCGCCTTCACGCGGATGGATCGGCGTGATCTCGATGCCGCCGAAGCGACGGCCACAGGCGGCAATGATCTCGCCGATGGATTCGGGCCGCGCAATGAGCGACAGCTGGCCACCGGGGATCATGATGGCGCCTGCCGTCCGTATCCATTTCTCAAACAAGCCGTCCGTCATGGCATGCGCCTCGGCCTTTAGCGCATCGGGCGTCAGACGATCGTTGGCATCGTTGAAGGGCGGATTCATGATGACGTGGTGGAAGCTGTCGTCGACGAGCCCTGCTTCGTTGCGAGCCTTGCCGACGAGCGTCACGTCGGCCTTGATCACCGAGACGCGAGCCTCAAAACGTGCGTTTTCCGGCAAAAGCAGGCTCTTGCGGGCGAACTCGGCCATATCGGGCGAGCGCTCGAACAGCACCACCTCCGCCCGGTCGAGCCGCGATGCGACAGCCATTCCGGCCGCACCTGCACCCGCACCGAGATCGGCCACACGGATCGCACGATCGTCGGCGATGAGCGCGGCCAACAGCATGGCATCCATACCCGAACGATGCCCCCTGCCCTTCGGCTGGACGACATGAAACGCGCCGCGATGGAAGGCATCGATGGTTTCGGAGGGACTTTCGGTCATGGCGAACCTCAGCCGCGCGCCGGGCGCAATTCGTCGCCAAGGCCGGCATCGACGAGGATCCGCCGGGCCTGATCGGCACGCTCCTCCTCCACCAGAAAGCGGCGCGGCAACATGCCGAGCGAGCCTTCCAGGATGCTCATGGCCTGATCCGCAACGAAGCAATGAATCCCGGCATCCTTCATCAGACTCTGCGCAAACGAGAGCAGGACGGGATCGTTGGTGCGGATCAGTTCGTGCATAAGCCCTAGAATTCCTGTCAAATTTACGCGACGAGACAATTCGCCTCTTGCCGCTTGTTTCGCCCCTTCTTATTGTGCTTTGCAGAAAATGAACAGGAGTCCGGATCGTTGGGCGTCGTGATACCGCTGGAAGAAAGCAAGAATAAACTGGCATCCATCAAGCCTTTGGTGGATCTGACCAAGGCGGACATGGAACGCGTCAATCAGCTCATCCTGTCGAAAGCCGGCTCCGATGTTCAGATGATCCCCGAGGTTGCCGAGCATCTCATCTCCTCTGGCGGCAAGCGCCTGCGGCCTATGCTGACCATCGCGTCGGCGGCACTCTACAACTATCAGGGCGACAACCATATCAAGCTCGCGACCTCGGTCGAATTCCTGCACACGGCCACGCTGCTGCATGACGATGTCGTCGATGAGAGCGATCTGCGCCGCGGCCGCTCAACCGCCCGCATGATCTGGGGCAACCAGGCAAGCGTGCTGGTCGGTGACTTCCTGCTCGGCCAGGCCTTCCGCATGATGGTGGAAGTCGGCTCGCTCGACGCGCTCGACGTGTTGTCTTCCGCCGCCTGCGTCATCGCCGAGGGCGAAGTGCTACAGCTTTCCGTTTCCAAGAACATGGAAACGACCGAGGACGACTATCTCTCGGTCATCCGCGCCAAGACCGCCGCGCTTTTCGCAGCAGCGGCAGAAGTCGGCCCGATCGTCGCCAATGCCGGTAAGGCAGAGCGCAACGCGCTGAAGTCCTACGGCACCAATCTCGGCCTCGCTTTCCAGCTCGTCGACGACGCGCTCGATTACGGCGGCAAGGCTGCCGATCTCGGCAAGAATGTCGGCGACGATTTCCGTGAAGGCAAGATCACCCTTCCGGTCATTCTCGCCTATCGCCGCGGCACCGAGAAGGAGCGAGCCTTCTGGCGTGACGCCATCGAGACCGGCAACAACAGCGACGAGAATCTTGAGAAGGCGCTCGGCCTGATCACGAAATACGGCGCGCTTGCCGATACAATCGCCCGTGCCGTCCACTACGGCACCATCGCTCGCGACGCGCTGGCGCCGCTCCCGGAAACGCCTTGGAAATCAGCACTTCTGGAAGTGATCGATTTCTGCATCGAACGCGTTAATTGATAGCGGCGGACCGAATTTGTTGCAGGGCCGCTTCAAAAAAGCCATCCTGTTGTGAATCAGTTGACACGAACGCTTTATGCCGCCGGCGACTTCGCTGGCCGTCCCTCGATGAAAGGCTTTCTAATGCGGCAGAGACTTGCCATCCGTTTCCTCTCGGGCGTAGCCTTGGCGGCGGTCCTTTCGGTGTCCGCCCTGAGTGTCGCGCGGGCTGAGGACAAGCCGGCAAAGGCGGAGGTCACCGCCCCGGTCGCCTTCGATCCGGACAATGTCGATACGTTTGCCGGCGCTTTCCTGGCTGCCCGCACTGCCGATGTCGACCACGACTATGACACCGCTATCGCGCTTTACAAGAAGGCGCTGATGATCGACCCGGGCAATCCGGAAATCCGCCAGCGTTTGATGATCTCGCTGCTGCTCAACGGTAATCTCGAAGAAGGCGTGAAATACGCCAACGAGCTGAAGAACGACCCCTCCGTCGAGCGCGTCACCACCATCGTTCGCGGCATGGATGCCATCCGCCGCCACGAATACCGGTCTGCGCAGGAAATTCTGAAATACAACGGTCCGAACGATCTCGACCGGATGATGACCAACCTGCTCTCCGCCTGGGCGCGCGCCGGTTCCGGCCGCGGCAAGGAAGCGATCTCGATGGTCGACAAGATGAAGGGGCCGGACTGGTTCAACATCTTCAAGAACTATCACGCCGGCGCCATCGCCCTGTCGATCGGCGATATCAAGTCCGCTCGCTCGCACCTCAACGACGCCATCCTCGACAAGACGGGCGGCGCGACGGCCCCGGACACCTTCATGCGCGCCGTCATGGCGCTTGCACGTCTCGAAGCCAAGGCTGGCGACAAGCAGAAGGCGCTCGATGCGATTTCGGTCGGTGACAATCTCGTCAGCAATTATGCCCCGCTCAACGCTCTGCGCGACAGCATCAGCAAGGGTGATACGCCCGACCAGCAGGTGACCAACGCCAGCGAAGGTGCAGCCGCCGTGCTCTTCACCGTCGGTGCTGCGCTGAACCGCGACGGCGCCGAGGATGTCGTCTCACTCTACCTGCAGATCGCCAATGCCCTCGACCCGAAGGCTGCCGACACGCTGGTTCTGCTCGGCGGGCTTGCCGAGAAGCAGGACCAGACAGATCGCGCCATCGCCTTCTACAAGAAGGTGCCGGACAATTCGCCGATGGCCCGCATCTCCGAGCTGCAGCTCGGCCTCGCGCTCGCCCAGTCCGGCAAGGTCGACGATGCGCGCAAGCACTTGAAGGCGCTGATCGATTCCGATCCCAACGATATCCGCAGCTACCTTGCCTATGGCAGCGTCCTTTCCGATGCGAAGGACTTCCAGGGCATGGCCGACACCTACGACAAGGCTGTGCAGATCATCGGCCCGGTGCCGAAGCGCAGCGACTGGGCCGTGTTCTTCCAGCGCGGCATCGCCTATGAGCGGCTGAAGAAGTGGCCGGAAGCCGAGCCGAACTTCAAAAAGGCTCTGGAGCTGAACCCGGACCAGCCGCAAGTGCTGAACTATCTCGGTTATTCCTGGGTCGACATGAATATGAACCTCGACCAGGGTCTCGACATGATCCGCAAGGCTGTCGATCTGAAGCCGGATGATGGCTACATCGTCGACTCTCTTGGCTGGGCCTATTTCCGCCTCAACCGCTTCGACGATGCGGTGAACGAACTCGAGCGCGCCGCGCAGCTCAAGGCTGGCGATCCGACGATCAACGATCACCTCGGTGATGCCTACTGGCGCGTCAACCGCAAGCTGGAAGCCGTCTACCAATGGAATCGTGCGCTCGCTTCGAAGCCGGAAGAAGCCGATATTCCGAAGATAAAGGAAAAGGTCGAGAAGGGTCTGCCGGCTCTCGACACAGATCCTAAGACTGTCGACAAGAGCAAGCAGCCCGATCCGGCTCCGGCGCCAACTCCGGATTCGAGCGCGCCGGCTCCAGTCGATAAGAAGTCCTAAGAAGACTTTTCATGAACGCGATCTTGGCAGCGGGCGATTTCGACCTCACGGAGGAAGCGCCTGCAAAGATCAATCTTGCGCTGCATGTCACCGGTCGCCGCGCCGACGGTTATCATCTGCTCGATATGCTGGTGAGTTTCGCCCGTCATGGCGATCGCGTTGGCTTTCGCGCAAGCGAGCATGATGCATTCAGTCTTTCCGGACGCTTCGGTCCGTTTCTTTCGGCAGACGCGGAAGCGGGCGATAATCTCGTGCTCAAGGCGCGTGACCTGCTTCGGCAGGCTGCACAAGCAGCAGGCCAAGAAACTCCTGCAGTTCACATCCATCTGGAAAAGAACCTGCCGATCGCCTCAGGCATCGGTGGCGGTTCGGCGGATGCTGCCGCAACGCTGCGCGGACTGATGCGGCTATGGCGGCTCTCGCTGCCGCAGGAGACTATCAAGGCCATTGCGTTGAAACTTGGGGCCGATGTGCCGATGTGCCTCGCGAGCCAGCCGCTGGTGGCGCGCGGCATCGGCGAGGCAATCGAGCTGCTGCCGGCATTTCCCTCATTTTCCATAGTGCTCGGCAACCCGCTTGTCGCAGTGTCGACACCGGACGTATTCCGCCAGTTATCCCGCAAGGATAATCCGCCGCTCTTGTTTTCGTCGCAGCTGCCGCAGGGACAAGGCGAGTGGATCGACACAATCAAGACCTTGCGAAACGATCTGGAGCCGCCGGCGCGCTCGATGTGCAGCGAGATTTCAGTGCTATCCGGGCTGATCGAAAGCCAATCCCCGCTTGTGACGCGCATGTCAGGCTCCGGCGCGACATGTTTCGGCATCTTTGCCGATATCGAACAGGCCAAGACCGCCGCCGCTTCGCTTCACAGGCTAAGGCCAGACTGGTATTTCCAGGCGACCGAGACGATTGCGGGAGGGGTGTAATGGCAGAAGCAGTCAACGAGAGATCCTTCATCCCTGTCGGCATCGCTGTGCTGACCGTGTCCGATACGCGAACGCTTGCCGACGACAAGTCAGGCGATACGTTGGTCGCCCGCATCGCGGACGCAGGCCACAGGCTTGCTGCTCGCGCCATCGTTCCCGACGACAAGGAACGCATCCGTGCGCAGGTGGAAGCCTGGACAAAGAACGACGCGGTGGATGTCGTGATCACCACCGGCGGCACGGGTTTTACCGGCCGCGATGTCACGCCCGAAGCGCTGGAGCCACTGTTCGAGAAACGCATGGATGGCTTCTCCGAGGTCTTCCATCGCATTTCCTACGACAAGATCGGCACGGCGACGATCCAGTCACGCGCGACCGGCGGTGTTGCCAACGCCACCTTCATCTTCGTGCTGCCGGGCTCTCCCGGCGCTTGCAAGGACGCCTGGGACGGCATCCTGAAGGCCCAGCTCGATTATCGCCACAAGCCATGTAACTTCGTTGAGATCATGCCGCGCCTCGACGAGCATCTGAGGCGCGGTGCAGGTTCCAAATAGGCTTTGCCTGTTCGCATTGCCTATTTGGGCATCAGGTTTTCTGCCCCGGCAAAACAGGAATTGATTCCCAGCTCTCACCGCTGAGAATAATGCAGCTGCGGCCGGAAACGTCGCTGAGCATGAGCGTCCAGTTACCACTGTCAGCGCTGTAAACTTCAACGATCGTGCTCGGATCGAGCTTGCCGACGGCTGAAAGTTTTTCGGAGAGGTGGTCACTGAGAAAGCCGACAAGATCGACTCGCTTCGCACATGCCAGCATCGCCTGGGAAGCAGCTACGCCGGGATAAAAG
>NZ_JAELTU010000271.1 GCF_016429015.1 Rhizobium sp. ASV20 | reverse complement strand
GCCGGTGCCGCCGGAGGCTGTCACCGTCTGGCTATAGGCTGTGTTCATCTGGCCGGCCGGCAAGGCACCGGCAGCCGGTGTGAACACCAGCGTCGGCGCCGTGACGGTCAGCGTCACCGTCGCCGGCACCGAGGTGCCGGTCGTGTTGGTCGCCGTATAGGCAAAGCTGTCCGTCCCCGAATAGCCCGGGGCCGGCGTATAGCTGATCGACGTGCCCGACACGGTCGCTGCGCCGTGCGTCGGGTTCGAGGCAATGGCGACCGATGCGGCCGCACCGCCCGACAGGCTCAGCGTGATCGGATTGGCCGACGAGTTGGCCGCAACCGTTGCTGCGACACGACCGGCGATCGGTGCCTGGATGTTGGTCGACAGCGTATAGGCCTGCGACTTGCTGAAGGGTCCGGTGCCCGTCGAGCTGTCGGTCGCGATGATGGTGAAGCTGAACGAGCCCTCTGCCGTCGGCGTGCCGGCAAGCACACCGTCCGACGACAGCGCCAGACCGGCAGGAAGCGTACCCGAGACCGTATAGCCATAGGGCGCCGTGCCGCCCGAGGCGGTGATCGTCTCGCGATAGGCCGTGGCAACCGTCGCTGCCGGCAGCGTCGATGTCGCCGGCGATATCGCAAGCGTCGGGGCTCCAATGGTCAGGCTATAGGCCCTGGAGCCCGTGAACGACAGGCTGTCCGTGGCAAGAACCGTGAAGGTGAAGGTTCCGCCCGACGTCGGCGTGCCAGAGAGAATGCCACCGGGCGACAGCGTCAGACCGGTGGGCAGCGCGCCCGATGAAACTGTATAACCATAAGAGCCGACGCCACCTGAGGCAGACAAGGTCTGGCTATACGCACTCGCCACGGCGCCTGACGACAGAGAGGACGGGCCGATCGAGATCGTCGGAGCGCCGACGGTGACGCTGTAAGCGTTCGACACTCTGAACGGTGCGTCCGTGCCGGTCGAACTGTCCGTCGCCGTGATGGTGACGTTGAACGTGCCCGATGCGGTCGGCGTGCCGGAAATAACACCCACTGACGACAGCGAAAGCCCGCTCGGCAATGCGCCGCCCGTTATCGCATAGCTGTAGGATGCCGTGCCGCCCGAGGCCATGATTGTCTGGCTATAGGCTGTTCCTGCCACACCTCCCCCAAGGGCACCGGAAGCCGGTGTCATCGTGATCGTCGGGGCGGACACCGTCACGCTCACAGTTGCCGGCGTGGATGTGCCGTCGCTATTGCTGGCCGTATAGGTGAAACTGTCCGCACCGGCATAGCCTGCCGCCGGCTTATAGGTGATCGATGTGCCTGTAGCGGTGGCAGTCCCATGGCTCGCCTGGGTCGCAACCGCGACCGAGCTCACCGTTCCACCCGTCATGTTGAGGGTGATCGGATTGGCAGACGAATTCTGCGCAACTGTCGCCGTGACGGCATTCGCAACCGGCGGATTGGTGGTCACCGTCAGGCTGTAGGTGATCGTGCCGGTATAGGGTCCGCTTCCCGTCGAACTGTCCGTCACGGTGACGGTGAAGTTTGAGGTACTGGAGGCCGTGGGCATGCCCGAAAGCACTCCGCTTGGCGACAGCGTCAGCCCCACTGGAAGTTCGCCGCTCGTCACCGCATAGGTATAGGATGCGGTGCCGCCGGAGGCTGTAAGGGTCTCCCTATAGGTCGTGTTACGCGCGCCAGCAGCAAGCGTCGTCGGGGTAATCGCAATCGTCGGGGCGCCGATCGCCAGGCTATATGCTCGCGAGCCGGTGAAGGGGGCGCCCGTACCGAGAGTACTATCCGTCGCCGTGATGGTGAAATTGAAGGTACCACCCGCCGTCGGCGTGCCGGACAGAGCACCGGTCGATGAGTTGAGTGTCAGGCCGGCTGGAAGCGAACCCGCCGTCACCGCATAAATATAGGAGCCGGTGCCGCCCGAGGCGCTAATAGTCTGACTAAAGGCCGTGGCTACCGCGCCTGCGGACAGCGACGGCGGAGCGACCGCGATCGTCGGTGGGGCAATCGTCAGGCTATAGGCGTTTGAGACGGAGAAAGGCGCGCCCGTGCCGGTAGAGCTGTCAGTCGCCGTGATGGTCACGTTGAACGTGCCCGCTGCTATTGGTGTGCCAGAGATAGCACCGCCTGACGACAGCGTCAGTCCGGCCGGCAATGCGCCGCCCGTTATCGCATAGCTGTAGGATGCCGTGCCGCCAGAGGCCGCAAGGGTTTGGCTATAAGCCATTCCTGCCGCTGCTCCCGCAAGGAAGCCGGACGCCGGCGACATCGTGATCGTCGGGGCGGACACATTTACAGTCACCGTCGCCGGTGTGGAGGTGCCGGAGGCGTTTGTCGCGGTATAGGTAAAGCTGTCCGCACCGCTATAGCCTAGCGTCGGCGTATACGCAATCGACAGGCCGGAAGCCACCGCCGTGCCGTGGGTCGCCTGGGTCGCAACGGCGACTGAAGCCGCAGCGCCGCCCGACAGGTTCAGTGTGATCGGCTGGCTCGTCGAGCTTTGCGCGACCGTTGACGATACATCTCCGGCAACCGGCAAGCTGAGGAAAGTGTAGCCGTTACTCAAGGTTCCCGAGCCGCCGATCGTGGTGACGACGACATCGATGGCACCGGCCGCATGGGCGGGAGTGCTGGCTGTGATCTGGGTGGCGCTGTTGACGGAGAAGCTGGAGGCTCCGGTGCCGCCGAAGGTCACGCTCGTCGCGTTGAGCATGTTCGTGCCGGAAATGACGACGGAGGTACCGCCTGCCATCGCGCCAGAGCTCGGGGTCACGCCCGATACAGTGGGTGCGGGAATGTAGGTGAACTGATCCGCAGCTGTCGTTGCGCTCGTCCCGCCGACCGTGGTTACACGAATATCCGCCGTGCCAGTACCAGCCGGCGCGGTCGCCGTGATCTGCGTTGCGCTGTTAACGGTAAAGTTGGAAGCCGCGGTCCCGCCGAAAGTGACGGCTGTCGCGCCGCCGAAGCTCGCGCCGGTGATCGTAACTGTCGTACCGCCCAACGCCGGTCCAGAGGTCGGACTGATCGATGTCACCGTCGGAGCCGGAACATAAGTGAACTGATCGGCCGCGGTGGTCCCGCTCGTACCGCCAACCGCGGTCACGCGAATATCCACGGTGCCTGTACCAGCCGGGGCCGTCGCCGTGATTGATGTCGCCGAAATGACCGTGAAGCTTGTCGCTGCCGTGCCGCCGAAGGTGACGCCAGCCACGCCGCTGAAGCTTGTACCGGTGATCGTGACCGCCGTGCCTCCCGCCGTAGGACCTGCCGTCGGGCTGATCGATGTCACCGTCGGGGCCGGTACATAGGTGAACTGGTCAGCCGCAGTTGTCGCGCTGGTGCCGCCGATTGTTGTCACACGGATATCCACTGTGCCCGTGCCGGCCGGTGCAGTCGCCGTTATCTGCGTCGCCGAATTGACCGTGAAACTGGCTGCAGCAGTTGCGCCGAAGCTGACAGCTGTCGCGCCAGTGAAGTTCGACCCGGTCAGCGTAACACTCGTACCGCCAGCAGTTGGACCTGAGGTCGGCGAAATCGCCGTCACGGTCGGAGCGGCAATATAGGTGAACTGATCGGCGGCCGACGTCGTACTCGTCCCACCTGCTGTCGTCACGCGAACATCCACCGTCTCGGCGCCTGCTGGGGCGGTCGCGGTGATCTGCGTTGGCGAGTTGACCGTGAAACTGGTTGCCACAGTCGCTCCAAACATTACAGCTGTCGCACCGGTGAAATTCGACCCGGTCACCACAACCGCAGTACCACCGGCCGCTGGACCTGCCGCTGGGCTGATCGACGTGACAGCCGGCGCGGCCAGATAAGTAAATCGGTCTGCTGCAGACGCAGCACTCGTACCGCCTGAGGTGGTAACGCGAATATCAACTGTTCCCGACCCGGCAGGCGCCGTCGCGGTGATCTGCGTTGCCGAATTCACCGTAAAGCCGGTCGCCGGCGTCGCTCCGAACGTCACAGCCGATGCTCCGCTGAAGCCCGTCCCGGTCAAGGCGATCGACGTGCCTCCCACCAATGGGCCTGCCGAGGGGCTGATCGACGTTACCGCCGGGGCGGCAACATAATTGAACTGGTCTGCCGCGGACGTAGCGCTTGTACCACCAGCCGTCGTTACATGGACATTCACCGTGCCGGTGCCGGCCGGCGCCACAGCCGTGATCTGTGTCGGTGAATTGACGGTGAAACTCGACGCCGCCGTCGTGCCGAACTTCACCTCCGTTGCCCCAGTGAAACTGGTCCCTGTCAACACGACCGTCGTGCCGCCTGCTATTGGGCCAGCCGTGGGACTGATCGACGTCACTGTCGGCAAGGCGATATAGGTGAACTGGTCGGCGGCGGACGTCGCGCTAGGACCACCTGCGGTCGTCACGCTGATGTCAACCGTTCCGGTCCCTGCTGGCGCGGTTGCTGTGATTTGCGTCGGCGAATTCACCGTAAAGCCTGTCGCTGCCGTTGCACCGAACTTCACTGCCGTCGCGCCGGCAAGGTTCGTCCCGGTCAGCATGACTGTCGTACCGCCTGCCGCCGGGCCGGACGTTGCACTGATCGATGTTATCGTGGGTGATGCGACATAGGTAAAAAGATCCTCACTGGAGGCCGCGCTCGTGCCGCCTGCGGTCGTCACCTGCACATCCACCGTGCCGGTACCGGCAGGCGCCATCGCTGTGATCTGCGTCGCTGAATTGACCGTGAAGCTTGTCGCCGCCGTCGCGCCGAACTTCACCGCCGTCGCGCCGGCGAGGTTCGTCCCTGTTAGCACAACCGATGTGCCCCCGGCCACCGGACCCGCCGAAGGCGAAAGCCCCGTGATCGTCGGACCAAGCAAATTTATTTGAAGCGTGAACGACATGTTGGTCTGCGGAGGCCCTCCGCACCCACCCATAGCGGCGGAGCAGCCGGATGCATACCAAAGCGAAATCGTATCCTGACCTGCCGATCTTAGTGAACCCACTCTTATGTCATACTCCGGATATGTCATTCTATTCACGTCAGGCACTGGCGTAATCGTATAGGAGGCATTTGCCGTAGAAACAGCCAGCGGAGTCTCGGTGACCTGGCCGGTTATCGGCACAAAGGATGATGCGTCTGTATTGAATCCGCTATAAAGGCCCCAAAGGACAGCATCGTCAGTTACGCAGAGTCCGATCGTGCTATTTGATGACGCCCAATCTGGGATTGTTATGGTCGCGCTCCTGGCGGACCCGGTCGTGACATCGCAGCCGGCACTTGCGGTCGCCACCATGGACAGTAGCAACAGAACCACAAGCAGGACGAACTCGGCGCAACACGCCGTTACTCTGAGAAGAAATTTCAATGCCGACTGCAATTTAGACGTACCCCTGCACTCAGAACCGCCCCAGGCCGGTCGGCTCCGCCCCAATCCCCATGTGGCACACGCGGGCCACTCACCAATCTTGCCTGTGGGCCGCAAAGCACCGCGCCGGGCGACAAAGTATCACCGACCAGATCTACCGGCCGTTGCTAGCAATTTTCCGACATTCTCGGCAAAGCCGAATGGATGACCGAACGCGTATCTGACCGCTCGTGCCAAAAACCGGTCCATGCGTGCCAGTCTCGCCGTGGAAGCAGCGAGGCGGAAGGAGCAGGCGTCACCGGCCTATATCGATAACCCAGCGGGACCACAGTTCATGCTGGTCCGCGCTCTCCATGTCGGGAATTCCACCGTCAGCGTGGAAGCGCATTTCTCTCGGAGTGAGACCAAACTGCTTTCGGAAGCTGCGCGCGAAATGCTCAGGACTGGCGAAACCGTGCATCCCGGCAATTTCCGATATTGAGAGCGACTGCATGTGACCGGTCTGCAGAGCACGGCGCGCGAGATCCAGGCGACGCTTGCGAACATTGGATTGAAAGCCGCCGAATGGTTCGAACAAACGATAAAGCGTGCGCCTGGAAACACCAAAGGCGCCGATTGCGCGGTCCAGGGAAAGGGACGGATCGAATATTCGAAGATCGACATATTGTCGGATGCGTGCCAAAGGCGCCTGGTCGACAGCGCTGCTATTTTCTTCGGTAACGCTTCCGTTGATGGCGGCCGCCGCAAGGCCGATCAAGGGCGAAAGCGAAGCCTGGGCCTCTTCCACCGAGAAGCGCGTCAGATTCTGCAGGTAGCAGGATGCCGTGTTCCTTAACAGGTTGACGAGTGACAGATTGGCGTCGAGCACCAGTTCATGACTGTTGTCCGGCTGCTTGAGAAGCGGTGCCAGCAACCTCCGCGGAACAACGATATCGATATGAGAATGCAGGTCGGTGGCCGTTGACATCGGCCGTGCCATGTCAAGAACATAGAGAGGTTCTGTCGCAAACGTTCCGTGGGTTTTGCCAGCGGGTTGATCTCGCCATAGATCTGGGTTGAAGATTAGCAGGCACGTTGAGTTCCAAATGAAGGTCGATTTCAAAGGCAGTCACTACCCTA
>NZ_JAELTU010000270.1 GCF_016429015.1 Rhizobium sp. ASV20 | reverse complement strand
ATTCACGTTCTTGTCGTTCGCCATGACATAGCAGTCGGCATCTTCGACCAGTGTGGCATAGAGCGCGTCCATCATCGCCGGGAAGGCGACTGTCGCCGCCACCAACTGTCCGTCATTGCTATAATTGTGCGCCGCAAAGATCCCAGACATGGTCTTGAAGGACTTCGCTTTCCCGCCGGTCGTAAGAGAGTAAGGAACGTCGCTGACGATCAAATCTGCAGGATCAAGCGTCGGCATGATCTCCATGGCGTTACCCAAATAGAGCGTGCAGTCGCCTATAATTTCTTTGCGCTGGTAGCTCATGCTGCGGCGCCCTCAAATTCATTTATGAGAACGGTGCACGGATTGCCGGCCGACACCCACTCATAGGTGACGCGACGAACGTACTTATTGCTGTCGTCAATGATGACACCGGCCTTGACGAGGATATCCATCACGGCCTTGTCGCAGTTCCCGGCATCGCGAGCGCGCTTGTCTGGGGCGACGAGAGCCACATAGATAGAGACCTCGCCATTAAACTTGACGGGCTTTTGAGCTTTGATCGACCAAAGTGCTTCCTCGGTCCATGTCCTGTACCGAACTGTAGGTACCCTGCCCTTCCCCGGTACATTGGAGAAGCAAGCTGATAGTGGCGGAGGGTATGGAAGAGTGAGCCGCTGGTTCATACGCTCTTACCCCCATGGGCAGACGTATTGCGCGGGGTATAGGCTATCCGATGATGGAAATTGCAGTATGGGGAGTTGATCGGAGAGTCATTGCCGCAAAAGCCAAAGGTTTCCTCAGTAGGATGACCAAGAGGCCATCTGCAGGTTGTCTCGGTTAAGGCTTCGAGAGGAATTCCGAGCGGTACGGGAACCGACACGATCTCAGCGGAAACCGTTTCCGTCTCTGGCACTTTGATCTTTGGCGCTCTGATCTTGGTCGAAGCCGGATGCCCACGACCTTTGCTGTGGAATACCAAGCCAAGACGAGATGCTTTGCCCATGGCAGCGCTACGAGAACATCCAAGGCGAATTCCAGCCTCTGTTGCGCTTGCGCCGTCTTCCACGAGCTTACGCAGGAGGGCTATGTTTTGGTCTGTCCAGCCTTCGAAGGTGCGCTTTAGCATTGGATTGCCCCTTCTTGCTGAGGTGCGAGGGCGGCGCGGGCGCGGCGGATATCTCCGATTGTGATATTGTCGTTGAATGACTTTTCACCGTCGTCCATATCCGGACCGTCGTAGATGGAAGCGTCATTTGCAAACGGCATCAAAGCCATCCGCAACCGCTCGTTCTCAGCCCTAAGCGCGGCTATCTCGGGTGCGGGGGCGCTTGGGGAGGTGGTGAGAGCAGAGCGGATAGCCGCGTCGAAATGGGATTGAGCAGCGGCCTTGGCCGACGTCATACCGCGATGTTCTGAATCGTGCTCGTCATCGTAGCTCTTTTGAGCGGGCGTCCAGAGGTAATGTGTTCCTCCCGCGAACGAGCTATCAACGCTAATGACGTAAGTTCCGAACACTGTCAAAGATTGCACATCCCGGCCATCCTCAGTCACGCTCTCCCATTCTAGCGCCTTCACGGCCACCGGCTCTTGCACCGATGCGGGTGTGGAGGTATAGACTGGGACAACCGAAAATTCAGTCGGATCAGCACTCAAAACCACTCCACCAGTCTGCTTTGCCTTCAGCATCTGGAGAGACGCACGACCTATATAACCGATAGGCTCATCATGATTTGTCAGAGTCTCGCGTTCAGCGTCGGTCATGGCCATTATCTCCGATCAGTCTTTGAATTTTCAATCGAACCCACTCCCATGCCCTTCGTAATAGGCTTTTGGTCAGCCTCTTCATGGTGCCCTCGTAGCCCGAGACGTTCATCGCGGTAGCGATCAGCCGCCGCTTCGTTCCGCTGGCATGTCTCGTCATAGGCCAGCTTCAGTCGGCGATAGACTTCGCCGGCCACATCCTTCATCTCGCGAGTTTTGTATTGAAGACGATAGAGATAGCTCTCTGGAATGCCGGTACGCTCTGAAACGCGCCCACGAACAGTCTTCTCGCGATCGCCACGGCCCTTGAACTCACTATCCATGAGCTGATCGGCCCAGCCTTTTGCTTCAATCAACGCGATACTCGTCATCGTATCCTCGGAAACCCTTTTTCCGTTTTCGGAAAACCTTTTGCCGTACATTTCAAAACCCCTGTGCGATCAATCCTCTCGCACAAGGAGAACATTCCGATGCACAGCAGCATCAAACCAACCACTTCCATCCCGAGCCCAACCGCCGCAAACCTGGCTCTGGATGACGCGACCTCGCCGGATACCTTCATCGGGCTTGGCGAGGTCGCCTTTAGTATTGTCGAGGGAGTTGCAGTCACTCGACTAAGATGTGCGGCCCGCAAGATGAGAGGGGGAGACTTGCGAGCCGCGCCCGGGCCGCCGGTAGGAGGAAATCGGCATGGGCATTCGTGATTATTGCGATGCGGATTCATCCCTTCCCGCATATGGACGGGAGCCTTTTGGCCATCCTACGTATTTTGATCGATACGGATTAGGCAGGCCCAAGGCGGAACTCCGTTCCTTGGTGATGAGCATGAGCGCCTGCGCTTCGGAGATGCTGAAGACATCTGCGATTGCTAAGGCGTCATACCCAAGCCTGAAAAGCTGAAGAGGAGTCTTTGGCTTTGCGGCGCTCATTTTGTCGCCTTGCGGTGAATTGTTAGATCGCCCTCTTCCGCACACGCATGTTCGGTCTCGTCGACACTGTTCATGCGCCAGCGGATCAACTCGGCACTGCCAAATATCTTAACGAAGATGCCGAACGCCAAACCGGCAAGGAAGGCCAAGCTGACGTAAACAGCGATGGTCTGGATATCATCTGCCATTGTCGCTCTCCTCATAACGAGAGCAACGACCGGATACTGCACAGCAGCAAGCCACAGTGGCTGTTACGGTGAAGGAGATAACACCCAAGGCCATGAGAAGAAGTTGGAGACCGGCGCTCATCTGCACGCCCTCACAAAGAGATAGCCAATGCCAAACAGGCCGGCGATCGCCAGTAAAATGGTCCAAGGGATCCAGATTGGCGCGAGAACCCACCACCACGACCATGCAATGTAGCCAGTAAGCTTTAGAACGATGAACGCGATGCAAAGGAGGCCACAAAAGCCAATGCCACCGCTCGTATTGCCGGACTTGCTGCTCATGGAGACACCTTCTCTACCTTGTAGGCCACGCCATCTTTCTGGAACGATCCAGCCCTGATCTCATCCTGTGTCACTGCAGACGAAGCGACAGCGCTAAAGACAAACCCGATGATCAGGCCGATAAGGAGCCAAGTAGTGGACTGCCAAAAAGCATCTTTCATGCTACTCTCCGATCAAAGACTTCCTTCGGCTGCGTGGTCGCGCCACAGCCCTCGCAATGGCTCTCAATCACTTCTGCGATCGACAGAGCCCTCTTGCACTTGGGGCAGGCGTGGTAACGTTGCGGGTGGATTTCTCGACGCTGTGACGCTCTTGCTGCGCAGATTATGGAGGTCATGGAAATTTCCTTGTATTTACAAGATCCTCAATCTTTTCAAAGACCTGTGCGGCAACCATGTTTGCAACAAAAATTGCCTCAAGATGTGCGATAGGCCAAAGATCAATGACAGCTATGGCTCCCGCGATGGGATAAAGGGCAATAGCGGCGACATACAAAAACCTATTCATGACCTATCGCCCTCCCACTTCATTGAGGTACTGGGATATCTTCGCCTTCGATGCCTGGATCATCTCCCGAGACTGGCCAGCAGTGCCGTTCATGCCGATCTTGCAGCCGCAGAAAGCAAAGGGCTGTCCGTTCGCATAGGTGACGACGTGATCAATCACGATCTTGAGGCGTCCGTTCGAGGCTATCTTTCCGATGTAGGAGGTCATGATGCGTCCTCCGCGTCTAGTTCCGCTTGGCGCTGGCTACGTGCTTCGATATCCGCATCAATCCATTTGTCGAACGAACCCCACGCCTCGTGTGGCTTGCTCTGCTGGAATTCCCAGCCGATGGACCATTCTGCAGGTTGCTCATGCGTCATCGGGTAGAAGGAAGAGCAATGCTCTTTGAGATATCGATAGCGAAGCGCATCCTTGCGCAGCTCGCGAACGCCGTTCGGCATGATCGAAAGGCTCGTGTATTCGTTCCAGCCAAGCTCACGGCGAATTGCATAGAGCATGCTGGTTTCGCCAGCGGCCTTTTGCATCTTGCGAAGCAGATCGACTTCACCCTGAAGTTCTTCGACCTTGGCTTCCAGAGTTTCGATGATATGACCGCGCCTATCCATTTCGGCTGCGATCTCATCCACAGAAGCGTTTCTGCTGGCGGTAATGATCGTCATGACCTATTTCCCTCCAACATCATCAATCAAAGCGGGGCAGACGACCTTAGAAGCGCCTCCCCCGCGCTGGGCTGCACCATTCTCATCCACCAGCGTTGTTTGGATGGGAGATGCGGCTTTGGAAATATTGAGGTGATCGTCTCTCCGATCATCCGAGGCACAAGACGCCCAATCCTCCAGGCGCTCTTGGCAATCATTAGGGACGTAGCCATCCGGCCCTGCGTCAACTTGGGCCTGCCAAAGCGGATGACACGGCGCTACGGGATAGTGAACATCACGCTGCCATCCCTCACACGCAACGTCGATGTCGATCAGGATGCCGTTGATACATTCAACATCTTGTCCATATCGATTATCGAGGAAGCCGTTACGGCAGTGCTGGCAGGCCGTAGAATTGGTGGGGAGGTCAGCCAAAACCGCCTCCCCTTCGTGGCGGCCCTCACGATCCGCAAGCGTCCCGGATCCTGTCCCGGCTGGAGAGGCTTCGGCTTGCGGACCTGCCTCTGGGTATGGCTCATCGTTGATCGAGGGCCTCTGGTGCATCTCGGAATTGGCTACGGTTCCACTCTCGGTACCGACATGAAGTACATCGATCTTCGCAAGCTCTCTGATGGCTGCAGCAAACTCCCAACCGTGGGCTGGGATCTCGTTCCGTTGCGTCTCGATCCAGTCGGCAACTCGGAGAACAGAAGCTTTACGCTCAGCAAGAAGAGAATCAGCGACGTGATAGAGTTGATCCTCTCGACGAAAGCAATCGACGTTGACGCAAGAAACGACAGTATCTGCCTCATTCAAAATATCATCGGGAAACAAGTTCCTCATGACCGCGCCTCCACTTCCCGCTTAAACCAGCGTGTGTACTTCTGGATGTCGACAGCTCTTCTGCTCGGAGACGGCCCACCATCCCCGTGGATGACGTACCCTCCACCAGAGCCTCTGGTGATCTTAGGGGCAGGCTTTCCGTGGTAGCTCTCGTAGGCTCGGATATAGGCGTGGGAGATGAAGTCGGAGGTGGTCATGCTGCAACTCCCTTCAGACCGAGACGAGCCGCAACAATAGGATGATGCTCAAGAAGCCATGCATGATGATCGAATTCGGAATCGTCCATCTGGCGAAACCACGGCCAATCTTCGCCCCACATATCGTTCAGCTCAGCAAAAGCTCGGGCTGCGTCATCGCATTCGATATGGAGATACTGGGTGTAGAAGTTGCCTTCGAATACGCCGGCTGCAGATCGAGCCGCACTACCAAATGAAATCGGTCGGTCGCATTGCTCGCAGACATGAACTTTCCGCGTGCTTTTTATGTCTCTTGTGTGGTGGAAATCGCAGTAGCTCATGCCGCTACCTCGTCATCCACCGTCGTAATGCAATGCTCGATAGCGTATTCCCTACCTTTAGCCGCCAGCCGGTCAGCCCGTTCGTTGCCGGGAACGCCGCTATGACCGCGAACCCAAACGATCTTGCAAGGGAAGGCATCGTGGGCGGCATCAATCGCCTTCCAAAGGCCCGCATTGGCCAACGGCGCTTCCTTGCCGCGCGCCCAGCCCTTGCTCTTCCATCCATGACGCCATTCGTTACAGCCCTTCACGCAATACTGGCTGTCCGAGTAGATCACGGTCTCGGAGATCGGCAGACCGGAAAGCTTCGCGTATTCCAAAGCTGCGAGAACCGCGCTCATCTCCATGATGTTGTTCGTTGTCTGGATATCGCCGCCGTTGCGGTTGTTCAGCTCAACACCACTTTCGATGACGACAAAAGCCCATCCACCAGCTCCGGGGTTCGGCTCGCAAGCGCCATCCGTGTAAATGTGAAAGCGAGAGGCCGAAGGAATGAATTCCGCATCAGGCTTACTGCGCTTTTGAAATTTGAACCGTTTGCTCATTCTGCAGCCTCCTTGGCGCGCTTTTGCTGCGCTTCCTCAAAGCCCTTGACCAAATCATTGGCCGTAACACACTCGGCCGTTGCTTCATGGATTTTGCGAATAAGTTCAGGGGACGGGAAACGCTCCCCGTTCACATATCGGCTGATCGCTGCCTGCGTTACGCCAATCCTTTTGGCGAAATCAGCGTGCGAAACCTTAGGGTCTTGTGTTTTGAAATACTCATCTAGGGTCATACCAAGACAATACCAAAATGGCATCGAAATGCAAGAGCAAATTATACCGAATTGGATTTTGAATTAAATGCCACGATGGCATAAGTTCGGAATATGAGTATGATCAAAGAGTTAAGGGAAAAGCTA
>NZ_JAELTU010000026.1 GCF_016429015.1 Rhizobium sp. ASV20 | reverse complement strand
TCATAGGAAACGATGATACCGCGCGCCAACAGCATTTCCTCCACCAAACGCAGGCTCAACGGAAACCGGAAATACAGCCAGACCGCATGAGCGATCACAGCGGGAGGAAAGCGATGGCGCTTGTAACGTACGCCTCCGAGGAGGGCCGCCTTGCTGAGAAGTGAGGCGAACTGGATGTTCTGTCTATATGGACGTCAATATAGACAGTGTGAGAACCGTGGAATTTACGATAGAGAAGCGGCCGCAAGTGAGCCGTATGGAGATTGTCGATAGCGGGCGGCGGCGCCGTTTCAGCAATGAGGCCAAACTTGCGATTGTGGCGGAGAGCTATTCTGGCCCGCGTTTGGTCACGGCAACAGCACGTCGGCATGGGATCACACGCTTTCAGTTGAACGATTGGCGTAAAGCAGCTCGCGAGGGACGGCTCGGCAATGGCCGGGGGAGTGAAGGGTTTATTCCTGCACTGTTGGTCCCGGAGCCAGACATGCCGGTTGTTGCGCCGGCCAATTCTTCGACGGCACAAAGTGGGCTTATGGAGGTTGTCAGCGCCAATGGTCGCCGTGTGATCGTGGGACGCGATGTCGACGTTGAAGCGCTGCTTCGGATCCTGCGCGGACTGGAGGAGCTGCGGTGAATCCGTTTCCGATGGGAACAGGCGTCAAGGTCTGGCTTTCGACGGGGTATACGGACATGCGCTGTGGCTTTCCCTCCCTGGCGCTTCGGGTGCAAGCGGTTCTGAAGCATGATCCTTTTTCGGGGCATCTCTTCGTCTTCAGGGGGCGTAGATCGGATATTTTGAAGATCATCTGGCATGATGGTCTAGGCGCGTGCCTGTTTACCCGGCGGCTGGAGAAGGGCCGGTTCATCTGGCCGAATGTGGAGGGCGGTGCGGTAGCGATCTCACCGGCGCAATTGTCTTATTTGTTGTCCGGGATCGACTGGCGCAACCCGCAGGAAACCTGGCGTCCGACACGGGTCGGATAGCATTATTACATTGAAAATATTGAATGAATCTGATCGAATGGCTTCATGACCTCGAAGCCTGTGGATCTTCCTGCGGACCTTGCGAGCGCCTATCTGGCGCTGCTTTCCGAGCGTGAGATGTTGCAGGCTGAACGTGATGTCGTTGTTGCCGAGCGCGATACCGTCGTCGCCGAGCGGGACATTGCGGTGGCGCAAGCCGCCAATGCGCAGGCCATGCTGTCCGACAGCGAGGCACTGATCGCCAGCCTGGAACTGGCGATCGAAAAGCTGAGGCGCGAACTGCGCGGCCGGCGATCCGAGCGCACGGCGCGCCTGATCGACCAGATGGAATTGCAACTCGAAGAACTGGTGATGGCGGCGACGGAGGATGAGGTTGCAGCGCAGGTCGCTGCCGCCAAGACCTCGAGCGTGCGTTCGTTCACGCGCAAACGACCGGTCCGAAAGCCGTGGCCGGAGGATATCGAGCGTGAGCGCGTGGTGATTGATCCCCCAGTTACCTGTGCATGCTGCGGCGGGTCGCGCCTGTCGAAACTGGGCGAGGACGTCACTGAGACGCTCGAGGAGGTTCCGCGCCGGTTCAAAGTGATCGAGACGGTGCGGGAGAAATTTACCTGCCGCGACTGCGAGGCGATCAGCCAGCCGCCGGCGCCATTCCATGCGACGCCGCGTGGCTTCATCGGTCCTAATCTGCTGGCGACGATCCTGTTCGATAAGTTCGGCATGCATAGTCCGCTCAACCGCCAGAGCACCCGGTTCAAATGCGAGGGCATCGAGCTTTCGACCTCGACGCTGGCCGACCAGGTCGGGTATGGAACGGCCGCGCTCCTGCCGATCTTTGATCTGATCGAGACGCATGTCTTCGCGGCCGAGCGCCTTTTTGGCGATGACACCACCATTCCCATCCAGGCCAAAGACAAATGCACGACCGGGCGAATATGGACGTATGTGTGCGATGACCGGCCCTACGGCGGCGCGGCTGCGCCGGCGGCCATATACTATGCGTCGAGCGACCGGCGCGGCGAGCATCCGCAGAAGCACCTGGCCGAGTTTGGCGGCATTTTGCAGAGTGATTGTTACAATGGCTTCGAGCCGCTCAGTGTCGCCGAAAAGAAAGCGGAGCCGATCACCTTTGCCTTTTGCCATGCGCATGCGCGTCGGAAATTCTTTGCACTGGCCGATATCCAGAAAAATGCTCGGGATCACAAGCGGAAAGGCAAGCCGATCTCGCCGATCGCCCTGGAAGCCGTCCAACGATACGATGCGCTGTTCGAGATCGAGCGCAAGATCAATGGATTGAGCGCCGCAGAACGACTGGCCGCGCGGCAGGAAAAGAGCAAGCCGCTGTTCGATGACATGCACGAGTGGCTGAAACGGGACGCGCCACGCTCAGCAAATCGTCCGAGGTGATCGAGCCGATCGATTACATGCTGAAGCGATGGGATGGTTTTGCCCGTTTCCTGGAAGATGGCCGGGTTTGTCTCACGAACAATGCGGCCGAGCGCGCTCTGAGAGGAATTGCACTCGGGCGCCGCAACTGGACCTTCGCCGGTTCCCAGCGTGGCGCCGATCGAGCCGCCATCATGCTCTCCGTCATCACGACTTGTCGCCTCAACGAGGTCGACCCAAAGGCGTGGCTCGCCGATGTGTTCGCCCGCATCGCCGATCTTCCCGTCTCCCGCCTGCACGAACTGCTGCCGTGGCAGTGGAAGTCGCACAAAGGGGCGGCTATTGCGGCGGCCGCGTAAACAGCTCCCGGAACAATGCTTGCGAACGCGCCAAGCCGTCATCGGTCAGGATCAATGACTTCGACTTGTTGACCGGGTCGCCGATCAAGCCCTTCTTGTGAAGCCGATCCGTCGCTGCCCAGTCGAAGCCCTTCCAGGCACAACGCTCGTTATGCAGCGTCAGCCACAGCAGCGCCAAAACCGCATCGTCGATCTTGTCCTCATCGATCTCCATGAACCGACATTACCACGCGCGGCGCTCAAAATCATGCGGCCCTGCTCGGATGGATACCTTGTAACTGACCGGGCTCTTGCTCATCACAGCGAAATAGCCGCAAACCCTTCAGCCCAAGTTAACCTGACATCACCCCACGTAGTGCTTGCCCATGCCTAGAAATCCTCCGACCGACAAGACCGCATAGGGAACGCTGTCTTTCGAGGTTACGATCAGATCGTCGATCTTTCCGATCTTGTCGTTGCTTTCATTGTAGACGTCGCTACCGACCACCTTTGAGCTTCTGTAACCGGAGGCAAGCGTCAGAGGATTGATCTGCGTCAGCGTAACAGTCTGCTTCGTTCCCTGAGATAGTACGGGGCTGGCTATGCTAGCAGCAGCCGTCAGGAGGGCGGCGGCGGCAAGGTATGAATAACGCATCTTGAAGATCCTCATTGGGGGGAAGTTTGCGCGTTCGATGTCGTTTGTGGTCCACAGAGAACCATCCGGGCGGCTATTCCAGCAGGTGTTGTTGTTTGAGATGACGTTCGAGCAGGCGGGTATTTAGGGACGAAAGTGTCATTTCAGTCGACATCGAGAGCATATCCGACGGCTGCATCACAAAAACAGGGTCGGAAACCACACAGAATGCACCACCCCTGTGTGGATAAGCATCACGAAGGCGTTTGAGTGTTTTCCGAGGATTGTGGTGCCCTTGGATCATTGAACTGTGGACGTATTCGCCAACTCTTGTCCCCCAAATTCCGGGAGCAACGAAGCCCGAACCGCTGTTGTAGACAGCGATTGAAAGCATCTAGACATTCCGGGAGACGCTGCCTTGCGATCTTGCCGCAAAGGCGGGAAGTGCCTAGCGCGGTTTCGATAAAAGTTCGGGAGCTTTGTTAATGTGGTGTGGAAAAGAAGTCACGACCGCCCCATCGGGGTGAAGCGTCTTATAGCGCTCTGGGCGCTGTGGCTTCAAGAAAAGCGCCACGATTTCCGGATGTGTGGAATGCAGCCCATCCTCAATCTTTGAGATAGCATCTTCGAGCTGTTGCGCAGTGAGGTCTTTCTGAAACCAGACGCTCAACGCCACGAGCAGTTGCTCGGGCGCGAGATGGACGGTAACGGCCCCATTCACCGCAACGACGGCGGGATCGCGCGCGACATCTGCCATGATAGCGGCAATGGCCACTGGATCCGCAGGCACGCCGATGAGGAGTGATTTGCTTTCTGATGCCAGCTTGAAAGCCATGATGGACAAAACCAATGATATTAGGACCGAAGCGGCACCGTCAAAGACGGGATTGTGGCGCGTTACAGAGAGTGCCGTTCCAATTGCCGTGATCGCCAGGCCGACGATCGCAGCCTCACCGCCGAAAAGAATAGTCAACGATGTGGGGTCTCGCTTAAGGTGGAGATAGTGCGACAGCCTTTGATCGCCTCGCTTCGAGCCCATCGATCGGATGGTATAGGTCAGCGACGTGATCTCCACGATCGCAGATACACCCAGGACGACGAAGTTCACGGAGACGTACGAAAGCGGCGTTGGGTGGAGTATATGATGGACACCGCCAATAAACGTGATGCCCGCACCGAGAGAAAATATCAAAATTGCAACAACGAAATTCCAGAAGAAGACTTCCCTACCGAAGCCGAGCTGATGGTCGGGCGTTGCCTTGCGTCTCGAATTGGCAAGCCCATAGAGTAGAACCAACTCGGTCACGGCATCAATGAGGGAATGGATCCCCTCGCTGGTCATTGCTGAGCTTGAGGACGTATAGGCGGCAGCGAACTTCAGAAGCGTGATCAGCATATCCGCTGCAAGACTAACCAGGACCACTTTTGTCGCGGAACTGAGGGATCGTCTGCTGTGCCGTTTCGGCTTGGCTTCAGCCATACTCGGTCCTCTTTTGTGCACTCGCGTTGGGAGCAGCTTGTCCAAACCGTCAGCCGGCAAAGCCTCAAAGGCCCGGTTGCAATGCGAAGGGCAACGGTATTGGGTCAGCGCCTCCGATTTGGCCAAGGCTGAATGCTTTTTAGTCATGCTGCGGGCTGTGGCAGAGCTCTCCCCGCAGCATTCCGGTTCCGCGTTCTGCGAACCCGCTCCAGAGTACCGCGACGTCCAGCAAACGCAGCGCTATAGCCTTACACCAGCTCCCTAGTGGACTTGGTGCGCGTGTTTTTCAACTCACGGCTCAAATAATGTCATAGTATATATAAAATATTTTCCGAAAGCCTCGGAATACACTCATCGCAAAAACAAAACATTGGAACCATTCATTAAACTTAGAGTTAGATCAATGTAGCAGCAGTCCGGCAGGATTACCTTGCCTTGAGAGCAGGCTTATTTCCAAGCCGCGTAAATAAGACAAGGGAATGACGTCTTCTGACGTGGAAAAGGCTGGTGCACCATGCCGAAATTGGATGAGTCCATGAACACAGATAGGCTAGCTTCTGAAGGACGGGGGCCGTTTCCAATCGTTGCCGTCGGCGCTTCGGCGGGTGGACTGGAAGCGTTTCGAAAGCTGCTCGACGCGGTTGCGACGCCGAGCGGCGTAGCGTTCATCTTCGTCCAGCACCTCGATCCGAACCATGAAAGTTTGATCGTTGACCTGTTGAAAGACAACACGCGCCTGAGTGTCAGCGAGGTTACTGATCATGCCAGGATCGAACGCGAGAATGTCTACGTTATCGCGCCTGGAACCACGCTGACCGTCGAAGAAGGCTTTTTGCGAGTTGAAAAAACGATAAAGGCACGCGGCGCTCGCGTTCCCTTTGACACTTTGCTGACTTCGCTCGCAGACTATGCAGGCCCTTTGGCGGTCTGTGTCGTGTTGTCAGGGACAGGCACGGACGGAACCGTCGGACTTGCTTCGATTAAGCGAGAGGGCGGCCTGGTAATCGTCCAGAAGCCGGAAGAAGCCGCCTATGACGGCATGCCCCGCAGCGCCCTGATGACCAATCTTGCCGATCTGGTCCTGACCGTTCAAGAGATTCCCAAGGCCATATCGGACTTTACGCACAAGCGCGGCGAAACTATTGGTGCAGAAAAAGCGCTGGAAGGACCAAAGCCGTCGGCAACATTGACCGATATCATCGGAATCCTTCGCTCCAAAACCAAGCACGACTTCACTTCGTATAAGCGGGGTACGTTGCAGCGCCGTGTCGAAAGGCGCATGGGCATGAATAGCCTCTCATCGAGCGGCATGGAACAGTACATGGCACTTCTGGAAAAGGATGCCCGGGAGCGGGAAGCTCTTGCCAAGGATTTGCTGATAAACGTCACCGGCTTTTTCCGCGACACGCAGGTGTTCAAAACCCTAAATGACACCGTCCTGCCGGATCTCGTGAAAGCCCATGTCTCCGATCAGCCTATCCGAATCTGGATTGCCGGTTGCAGCACTGGCGAAGAGGCCTATTCGATTGCCATCCTCTTTCACGAGGTGATGACGGACATTGGATCAAGTGTCAGATTGCAGATTTTCGCGTCCGATGTCGATGAGGATGCGGTGGCAACAGCCCGGGAGGGTCTTTACCCCGAGGCGAACAGCTCCGACATATCGCCCGATCGGCTCTCACGCTTCTTTACGAAAGAGGAGCAGGGTTACCGTGTCATCCCCGAAATCCGCTCCAGTGTTGTTTTTACGGTTCAGGATGTTCTGGCAGATCCTCCGTTTTCGCGGATCGACATGGTGTCATGCCGAAATCTCCTGATCTATCTGGAAGGCGATGCCCAGGCGAAAGCGATTTCGCTTTTTCATTTCGCCCTTCGCCAAGGAGGGATCCTGCTGCTTGGAAGCTCTGAGACAGTTGCAAAGGACAGTGGTCGTTTCGAGGCCATATCAAAGTCCAACCGCATTTATCGCCATGTTGGCCATAGCCGCCCGGGCGAATTGATGTTTTCATTGAGCGCTAGTGACGGTGCAAAGACGCCACAGCGCTCAAGCAACCAGCCGGCGTCAAGGGCGTTATCCACCTTGGCTGATATCTGCTGTGCGAAGGTGCTGGACATCTATGCTCCAGCAGCGGTTGTGATCAATCAGAAGAACGAGTGTCTCTTTTCAATGGGGCGCATCGCGAATTATCTGGCGGTGGCGCCTGGCTATCCGACCAGTGACCTGCTTGCCATGACGCCGCATGCCCTCCACACCAAACTGCGGTCGGCGATCCAGCGCTGCGGTCAACAAAAGTTGTGTATCGTCGCCGCTGGTGGCGAAATCGACAATGGACAGGGCAGTATCAGGCGTTTCAGCATCCGCGTCGAGCCAATCGAATACCAAGGTCAGGATCTGTTTTTGATCTGCTTTGTGGATGATGCGGCTATTGAGACCGTCAAGCAGACGGGTCCGAACGGCAGCGTTGACCTTGGAAGGATTAGCGAGCTTGAGATCGAGCTTGAGGCCACGCGCGTGGAGCTCAACGGTGCCATCAGCAATCTCGAGATATCCGGGCGGGAACAAAAAGCGATCAATGAAGAGGCCTTGTCATTCAACGAGGAATATCAGTCGACGAATGAGGAACTGCTAACCTCGAAGGAGGAACTGCAGTCCCTGAACGAGGAACTGACGGCGCTGAACGCGCAGTTGCAGGAGACGCTTGAGCGCCAGCGCACGACATCCAATGACCTCCAGAACATACTTTACAGCACAGCGGTTGCGACTCTTTTCCTCGACGAGAAGCTGAATATTCGGTTTTTCACGCCTGCGACGAAGAGGTTGTTCAACGTCATCCCAAGCGACGTCGGCCGGCCGCTTGCCGATTTGAGCTCGCTGGCCGTGGATGCCACGCTTCTGACCGACGCCCAGTCGGTTCTTGTCAATCGCATGCCGCTTGAACACAAGATCGAAGCAGAAACCGGATCTTGGTATATGCGCCGCATCATGCCCTATCTCGACGAGGACCACCTCATCGAAGGCGTGGTGATTACCTTCGTCGATGTCACGGAGCAGAGGCGAAGTTCGGACGCTCTACGCGTCGCAAAGCGCCAGGCGGATATTGCCAATGCGGGCAAATCACGCTTCCTGGCGGCCGCCAGTCACGATTTGCGTCAACCGCTTCAGACACTGAGCCTTTTGCAGGGGCTGCTCGTTCGCAAAGTGACGGATCAAAAGGCGCAGGAACTGCTTGCGCGCGTTGACGACACGCTTGGTACGATGACAGGAATGTTGAACGCGCTTCTCGATATCAATCAGATCGAGGCCGGCACCGTGCAGATCGACATCAGCGTTTTTCGCGTCCAGACCTTGTTCACGCTACTCCGCAGTGAATTGACGTTGATCGCCCAGTCGAAAAATCTCGATTTCCGCGTCGTCGATTGTAGCCTGTTCGTTCGAACTGATCCGCGACTGTTAGAGCAGATGCTGCGAAATCTGATCTCAAACGCCTTCAAATATACTCGCACTGGAAAAGTCCTCTTGGGCTGCAGGCGTCACGGTAGGACAATCAGTATCGAAATATGGGATACCGGGATCGGTATTGCCGACACCGAGCTGACCTCGATCTTCGACGAGTACCATCAGATCGACAATCAGGCCCGTGAACGTAGTAAGGGGCTTGGCCTCGGTCTGTCGATCGTCCAACGACTTGCCGATCTCCTCGATCATCGTATCAGTGTGAAATCGCGGCAATCGAAGGGTTCCGTGTTTGCAATCAATATTGAAAGAGCGGAAACCTCGGTGGGGCGCAGGGACCTTAGCAAGATCGATATAGCCATGCCCGCCATCGAACGCAAAGGGAGCATCCTGGTTGTCGAGGACGATCCAGAAGTGCGGTCGCTGCTTGACTTGTTGTTGACCGAGGAGGGGCATGCTGTTGCGGCCGTGGCCGATGGGCCTTTAGCGGTTGGCCTGATGATCGGCGGCCATCAAACACCAGATGTCATCCTGACAGACTATAATCTGCCGGGGGGCATGAACGGTGTCGAGATTGTCATGGAACTTCGAAAAATTTGCAACAGCTATATTCCCGCCATCGTCTTAACGGGCGATATTTCGACGGAGGCGCTGGGACATATTAGAGGCGAGAGTGTCACTCAGCTCAATAAGCCGATTACACCCAATGAGGTCGCGCAGTCTATTGCACGAATGCTGATGTTGAAACCGCTCCTTCAAAAGACTGCTGCCGTCAAGCATGACGCTATGGCAACAAAAGCTCAAATCATTGACGGGCCAGTCGTTTACGTCATCGACGACGACGACGACCTACGTCTATCACTGTGTCAGCTCATTGAAGCACATGGCATATCCGCGCAGCCCTATGAAAGCGGCGAAGATTTCCTCGCGCATGCTCATCCCGAACAAGACGGTTGCCTGCTTGTCGATGCCTATCTCCCGGGCATGAATGGAGTGGAATTACTTCAAAACATCAAGCAGGGGGGATGGCGGCTTGGCTCGATAATGATCACGGGCAATAGCGACGTGCAGATGGCCGTCCACGCGATGAAGGCGGGGGCAACCGATTTTATCGAGAAGCCGATCGGCCATTCGGAGCTGCTGCGGACGATTGACCACGTTATTGAAGAGGCTCGCGACGCTACAACACGGATTGCCACGGTGGCGAAGGCGGTCAAACAGATCGACTCGCTGACGATGCGCCAGAAAGAGATCATGGAGCTGGTGCTGGCAGGACATCCGAGCAAAAATATTGCGGCTGATCTCCACATCAGCCAGCGAACGGTCGAAAATCATCGGGCATCCATCATGAGGAAGACCGGTTCAAAATCTCTGCCGGCGCTAGCCCGCCTCGCCTTGGCCGCTTCCGAGGCAACTCCACTCCTTACCTAAGGTGATTGATGCATGGAAAGGTGCTGCGATCTCTAAAGATGTTGAGTCCAACGTCATTTTCGTTCCGACGTTCATTTCGCGGTGACCCATTAAAATCGTCGAGAACCCTTACGGAACTTTTAATCTGATAAAGATTGCTCCTGCTTGTCTAGCGTACTCGGCGCCGGCATTGCAACGCCAAGATAGGGATCGATCCATGCGATCTGATCGGTAACAGACTTGACGCCTGGCACGTTCTCCGCCGCAACCTTGGCAGCCAGTCGTTCTCGTTCGTCGAAGATACTGCCCGATAATTCGACAACGCCGTTCAGAACGTTGACCTTTATGAAGCCATTCTGGCTCCAGCTTTGATGCGAAAGTTCCGCTGTGACCGCATCTGCGATCGCATCGTCGCTGGCCTGCACCTTCTCCTTTGGCAACATGTTGGCCAATGCTCGCAACAGGTCCGATCGGCACACCATCCCGAGCACTTTGCCGTGCGCGATGACAGGCAAGCGCTTGATGCCATGCGTCTCCATCAGATCGACGGCAACGGTGAGCGTGGCATTTGGAGCAATAGTGACAACCTCTGACGTCATCACTTCTTCAACGCTGCGGCCATGTGAATGAACATACTCATCAGCAAGCTTGCCGGGGCTGGTCAGAAACTCGAGCAGCCAAGATCGCTTGCGCTCCGTCTGCAATTCTCCGCGGCGAAGGAAATCGCCTTCGCTGACAATGCCGACAAGGTTTCCATCAACGTCGACAACGGGAAGACCGCTGACACGACGATCGAGCATGATCTTCGCTGCGTCTACAACAGACGTCTCCGGGCCGACGGTGATCGCTGGTGCGTTCATGACGGCTTGGATAAGCATGCTCGTCTCCTGGTCTAATCCTACGCGGTTGCGGAAAAGGCCCTACGCGTTTTCATGACACAATGGTTATCAAGCCATGTGTCATCAGGTTTTGCTCGACATCGAAATTTACAGTGCGTCATGCGATCCCTGAAGTCGGGAAGGCGCGCACTCCATCCGCAAAAATCTAGTAGGCAGCCACGGCATCAGCCGACCAAAAGGTCGTCAGCGATTGATTTTGAAGTCAGAATCTCGGCATCGTCCAAAGTCGCGTCAAGCAGTTCTTGTGCATAGGCAATCGCTGAGTCTGCATCCGAGTTACACAGATGAATATCATTGCATTTTGCTCGCATGGCTTTCCGAATGTTCGAAAGCACATGGTGGGCCGCCCGCTTGTTACCGGCCTCAAGCAAGAGCCGGAATGAAGTCATAGCCACAACCTCGAGAACGGTGATGCGGCCCTCGATGAGCCCCATTGAGGGGATCGCGCTCGAGGCGCCGCAGCCTTGTCCATCACGTTTCGCGTTGTACATTTCGTATCACTCCATGTTCAGCAGGGTCATGCCCGAATGCATGGTTTAACATATGTATAAGAGCGGGTTTGACTTAAGCATTTTCCACGATCGCCAAGTTGGCCACTTAGGCAGCCGCTTCAGTCGGAAGACAATGGACGCCTGAGAATCTTAATTAGATACGTTTGAAAGCCGGTCTCAACCAAATGATGATTGAGGCCCTTTGCATGCGCGTCGGCTTTTTAAGCCGCATACTCTCGCGCTTCCAGCATCGACAATACCCGATGAATGGCGCACATATTTCTGTCGAGAGAGACCCGCCCACGGATACTATCGTTGTTCAAGCACGCAGGGCAGGCTCGGAAATTACCTAGCCCTCCCTTATTCGCGGCGGTGCTGACGCCAATCCGTTGGGGTGTCCAAGGCGCCGTTGCTTCAAGCCTTCGCTTCAGGAAGATCTTGCTAACCGCCACGATTGTATGATGTTCGGAGGTCGTGGGAGGCCTATTTCGAAGCCGGTTAGAACCTGGCAAGGGAGAATAACAACAGACAGGCGTCGATCGTGACTCCCACTTTTTAAATTTTGCAGCACTTCCGTATCGTTCTGCCAATCTCGGTGGGGGTCAGCTTTCGGTGTTGAAGCACTCAGGATCAGCGCATGGGCCTTTCGGCCCAGATGGGTAGTTTCCGGCGCTAGAGAATTAATGGCAAGACTTCTACGTTCACACCTGCAGCCGGATGGCATCGCTTGTGTGCCGTGCGCTGTCTGCGGTTTATCTTGAATTGGTTGTCATGAACCCGGCTTCAGAAACCGATCGCCGTCCAGAACGACACACCATCACATAGCCACAAGGTCCCATGAGCCGATTTGGTGATCTGGGCTGCTTTTCCGAAATCGCACTCCGCTGCGTTTGGAGACTCCGATGACTACGATTGCACAGATACATCCCACACTGCGATACGATAGTGTCGCACGAAGCCTGCATTGGCTCATCGCGATATTGGTAGTGTCGGCATTTGCGCTTGGCCTGCTGGTCGATATGTTCCCCTCGAGCTGGGAGGACGGCGTAGTCAACGCGCACAAGCTGATCGGTGTTTCCATCCTCTTTTTGGCGCTGATCCGCCTCTTTTGGAGAGTTGGACACGCACCGCCTCCCGCCGAACCGACGACTGCCTTTCTCGAGCGCGCGTCATCCCTCAGCCACTTGGCGCTTTACGGTCTTTTGATCGCAGTTCCCTTGATCGGGCTTGCCTTCGCCGCATGGCGCGGGCAGGGGATCGATTTCTGGATCTTTTCCATTGCTAACGTCATGGCTGAAAACAAGGTTCTCGCCAGACAGATCGGCGGAATCCACGAGATTGCCGCCTACATTCTGATCGGTCTTGCCGTCCTTCACGCCGCCGCCGCGCTCTGGCATCATTTCGTGCGCAAGGACGCGGTGCTAATGCGCATGCTTGCACCCAAATGACCTTCGACCAAGCACGGCTTCCGGGCGTAGCTCCGAAAAGTGGTCAGCTAACAATGGTGAGTAACTTTGACGCGTTCCGGCAGCGCTATCAAGCCAAGGCATTGATTTGCATAGCTGCGACCGGCCTTTTAAGCGGCGGAGGCCTTTGGTGGTCGGGACATGCCGTTCAAGCCGGATGGGCTTGGTCCGTTGCAACCGCGCCTGTACTCTTCGGGCTGTTCTTCCAGATCACAGTTTCGCTGCGCATGGGTGACGTTGGTCTTGATATCGTGGCCGCGCTCTCCATGTCGGCCGCATTGGTGTTCGGCGAACCCCTAGCGGCAAATGTCGTTGCAATGATGTATGCAAGCGGGCAGCTTCTCGAAGACTTCGCTCAAGGCAGGGCAAAGAAAGAGATGACCGCGCTGTTGGGGCGTGTTGCGCAAACGGCGATGCGGTTTGAGGGCGATGTTCTCAAAGAAGTGCCTATCGCAGCGATCAAGCCCGGCGATCGGATTCTCATTCGCCAGGGCGACGTCCTGCCGGTTGACGGCCGCGTCGCAAGTGCTGTCGCCGTTCTCGACCTCTCAGCCCTGACAGGGGAATCCCTGACACAAAAGGTTGTTAAAGGTAGCGAAGCGCTGAGCGGCTCGAGTTCCGCCGGTTCGCCTTTCGAGCTTGTCGCAAGCCGTCCGGCCGCTGAGAGTGTCGTTGCGGGCCTTGGACTGTCGCTAGGCGCGATGATTGCCGCCAGCTTCGGCTATCTGCCGCCTGTTGAGGGCGCTTTGCTGCAGGAAGTTATCGACGTTGCAGTGATCCTGAACGCACTTAGAGCGCTTCGATAGGTGCTGATCTGGCGCGGAATTGTCCAGCGGTGTTTTGCAAACTAGCCGGATGTCTTGGGTACCTTGGGCAAACCTGTTTTGCCGGGTGTGCAGATTTTCGGGATTGAGCCCTGCGCCTGCATGCTCTCGGCCTTTTGAGAAAGAATTTCTTCCTGGACCTCCAGCGTGTAGGGGCTTGGATCACCTTCACCGAGATCGCCGGCGTCTGCCACCCGTCCCAACATACCGGTTCGACTGTCGAGTACCGACGGGGTCATTTCCCCATCTTCCCAGACTTGCAGGGGATTGCTCAGATCATCTGCCTCCGGATTTGCTTTCATCCGCTTCTGACTTTTTGACGTCCAGATCATCGTCGGCACCTCTGTTCCAGGTATGAGGAAGCATTTGATGGGCGCACGATAGCTCCGCCGACTAAGGTGCAGCAGCCTCGGAAACTACCCAAACCTCACTTCGCGAAAGAGGCGGGGCCAATAGAAGATTAAACGCAATGGGTCAGCACGCGATGCGGATCGGCAGGTCGTTGCAAAAGAACTTTGAGTAGTTTCAGATCCTTCCGTTCTCGGATCCTTTCCCCGTATTGTTTGGTCATCGAGCGCATCACCAATGTCTGGGAGAGGCAACGGGATGGACGCATGGGGAGCAATCTCAGCCTCACGGCTGCTTCCCATCATTTCCGAGTGAAACGTGGTTGCATCCTTGAGCGCTACGCAGTGACGGCCGATCGCTCACATTGATCCGACGACCTTGAAAGGTACTTTTCATGTCCCGACCAACAGCTGCTTCAGACTCTTCAATCAAGCGGAACGATCGCTTTGATCCCACGACAGCAAGCGCCTATCTCGTCGGCAGCGGCATTGCATCTCTGGCCGCTGCGGTCTTCATGATCCGCGACGGCGATATGCTTGGACATAACATTACGATCTTCGAGGAACTCGGCACCGTCGGAGGCAGCCTCGACGGCTCCGGCTCGCCGGAATCCGGATATGTTCTGCGCGGCGGTCGCATGCTCGAAAGCAAGTATCTCTGTACCTTCGATCTGTTTTCCTCCATTCCAGCCCTTGTAGGCGGTGGAACTGTGACGCAGGAGATCTTTGCCTGGAACGAGACGATGAAGACATCTTCTAAATCGCGCTTGTTCCGTGATGGCCATCGGCAGACCGCGCCCGCATTTGGACTGAGTGAAAAGCACTTACTGACGATCGAACGTCTGGCGTTGGAACCCGAGGCGCTGCTCGGCGCAAGCAGCATCGCCGATCAATTCGAGCCGACATTTTTTAAAACCGATTTCTGGTTCATGTGGTGTACGACATTCGCATTTCAGCCATGGCACAGTGCCGTCGAATTCAAGCGTTACCTCGTTCGTTTCGCCCATATGGTTTCTGGCTTCGAGCGCCTAGAGGGCATCATGCGAACCGTCTACAACCAATATGATTCCTTGGTTATGCCCTTGAGGAAATGGCTCGAAGAGCGCGGCGTCAAATTCCGGCTCAACACGCGGATTACAGACATATCGTTCGCAGAGCATGACGGCGAAAAAGCCGTGAGCCGAATTATCTACGAGCGCAACGGCCAGTCCGGTGAAGTCGCCGTGCGACCGGGCGACTATGTCGTCGTGACGCTGGGCTCCATGACGGAAGCGTCGAGCCTTGGCAGTATGGAAACGGTACCCGCCCTCAATGGCAAGGCATATGGCGGAGGCTGGAGCCTCTGGGAGAAGCTTGCCTCCGATCACGCACTTTTCGGTCACCCTTCGGTTTTCACCGATCACATTGAGAAATCCAAATGGGTGTCGTTCACGACGACGATGAGTGACCCTGCTTTCCTGAACATCGTTCGGGACCTGACGGGCAATGTTCCCGGAGAAGGCGGGTTGGTCACCTTTGCGGACTCCGCATGGCTCGCCTCCATTGTCATTCCGCATCAGCCGCATTTCATCGGCCAGCCGGATGATGTCAGCGTCTTCTGGGGGTATGGCTTGTCCGTCGACAGTCCCGGAGATTTTGTGCACAAACCGATGGCGGAATGCAACGGCCGCGAAATCATGACGGAAATCCTTGGGCATCTGCGGATCAAGGAGCAGACGGCAGACATTCTTGGCCATGCCATTTGCATCCCTTGTATGATGCCGTTCATCACCAGCCAGTTTCTGCCACGCACAAAAGGCGATCGGCCTCAGGTGGTTCCTGAAGGCTATAGCAATCTAGCCTTTGCCGGACAGTTTTGCGAGCTTCCGGACGATGTCGTTTTCACCGTCGAGTATTCGATCCGCACCGCCCAGACGGCGGTCTACAAGATGCTAGATCTCAAGCGCGAAATACCATCGGTCTACAAGGGCAAGTTCGATCCTAAGGTTCTTTACAAGGCCTTCAAGGCTTTGCACGGCCTGGCAGCGTAAACCAGCCGTGTGGGTCTCGTGACAGGGGTAGTCGCCCCCTTCTTATAGCCAGCGGTATCCCGGCCAGCCGTAGTGCGTGTGCAGGCCACGCTCTTCCAATTCCGTGATGAGTTTCATCGGATCCCAGGGCAAACTCGTTTTCACCTTGGCTCTGGAGACATTCAGGCTGATTTGATGATTTGACCAGCTGATATCGTCAACGGCGTAAGGAGAGATCAGCACATGCTTGCCCGCCCACCAATTGCTGGTGTCGATGATCAGATAGCGAATATCCCAGCTGGAATCGTCGATCAGAATGTTTTCGACATGGCCGATAGAACCGTCAGTGGCGTGAACATGGTAGCTCTTCAAAATCGCGAAGCTGCGTAGATGCGGATCATCGTCCTTATTGCGTTCGGCCATATCCATGGCTTTTTCAATATCCTGTGGGCCGAAATAGCGCGGTGGACCGATATAGCCTCCCAACATGTCCATATCGTAGAGCCCCAGTCCCCAAAGTGGATCCCAGCCGTAATAGTCGTAGAGCAGTATCTCTTTTTGTCTCGATACCGGTTGGTCTGTGGTTACACTCGGGCTGTCCTTGACTTGCTTGCGGGTAAGCTGAAGCGTCAGCGCCTCGCGCTCGTGATCGACTTTGCCGATCGCTGAGGGGTGGATCAGAACCTGCCGTTCAGAGAGCCAGCTGCCTGTTTCGACCACGAGCCAGCGAAGCCGCCAGCTACGATCATCAACCAGGAAATCGCTGACGGTGCCGAGCTCTCCGTCTTCAGCTTTGATGCTGTAGCCCACAATTGAAGATCCGACGACGAGCATTTGGGTATTCCTTTTCACAAATGATACCACGACTGCATCATTCCCGGTGGCTGACGGACAGCCTCGGATTCTACTCAAACAACGGATGTCCAATCGCTGAAGCCCGCTGTCTTGGGTGCGTCTGCGAGCGCGATCAGTATCCCTGCCGGGTAGATTCCGTCCCTACCGGCACCCCAACCGCCCAACTAAGTTGGCGGTCGGAAGAGTGGAACAGATTGCAGTTCACCCACGTCTCTGCGTGATAAGGCTTCGTTTTTGGACATGCGTGCTTCGCAATGTTGGCTCGCTGATGGTGTCGATGGTTCCGGCGAACACCGGCCCATCGTTGAGATCGGGGCGAAGAAAGCAGATCACGACGCACCGACGGCTGCACGCTCTCAGAACTTTAACTCTAAAGGCGCCCCGATGCCCGAAGAGCCAATCGTCACCTTCAAGCATGGAGCGGTGAAACGTATGACGGCTAACAATGAGCGGACAAATTACGATGTGGGCGGCAGTGATGCGGGCACGGAGCGCGCTGACATAGCCGAGCCAACCGAGGATGCATCGGGCGCCGTCTTTGGTGAAACATCCAAAGCCGAGCTGGCGGAAATGCGAGACCGGTGGATGCGAGCCGAGGCGGAAAACGCCAATGTCCGGGCTCGGGCAAAACGTGACGTTGATGACGCCCGCAATTTTGCTGTGCAGAAGTTTGCAGCGGATGCCATCGAGACAGCGGAAAACATGCACCGTGCGTTGACGCGCCTGCCGATCCCCGCGGCAGCGGAACCCGACAGCATCACGGGATTGCGGGTCGGCCTCCTCGAAATCGAGCGCGGTTTCAAGGCACTTCTGGAACGTAACGGGGTGAGAAGCAAGGACCCGACGGGCGATGTCTTTGATCCCAATTTGCACCACGCCATGGCGGAGCAAGAGAGCGTTGAACTCCTAAACGGCACTGTTGTGAAGACACTTTCCCCTGTCTGGACGTTGAACGGGCGCCTGTTGAAACCGGCCATGGTGGTGGTGGCAAAAACGCCGGCATCTTAGCGATAAGGCCGCCGTCATATTGGCATATGCCCGACATGACGGCTGGCACCCTCGAATTACGCGTAGCTGTGCCGATCGCATGGCGCGTTGCAAAGGAATCTCCTTATGAGCAAAGTCATCGGTATCGATCTCGGCACCACGAACTCCTGTATCGCCATCATGGAGGGAGGGGATCCTCGTGTTGTCGAAAACAGCGAGGGTGCGCGGACGACGCCCAGTATCGTTGCATTCACGGAAAACGGCGAACGGCTGGTCGGGCAGTCTGCCAAGCGTCAGTCGATTACCAATCCGACCAACACGATCTACGCGGTCAAGCGTCTGATCGGTCGTCGGTTTGACGATCCCCTGGTTGCCAAGGACAAGGCTCTTGTGCCCTACGGCATTGCACGCGGCGACAATGGTGATGCGTGGGTCGAGGCTCGGGGCCAGAAATATCCTCCATCCCAGATCAGCGCCTTCATTCTGGGAAAGATGAAAGAGACCGCTGAGATGTTTCTCGGCGAAAAAGTATCCAAAGCGGTCATCACCGTTCCAGCCTATTTTAACGATGCACAGCGTCAGGCGACCAAGGATGCCGGTCGCATCGCGGGTCTTGACGTGCTTCGCATCATTAATGAACCGACTGCCGCCGCTCTTGCCTATGGCCTCGATAAAAAGACGAGCGGCAGGATAGCGGTCTACGATCTTGGCGGCGGAACGTTCGATATTTCGGTGCTCGAAATCGGTGATGGCGTGTTCGAGGTGAAAAGCACCAATGGCGATACTTTCCTTGGAGGCGAAGATTTCGACGCGCGCCTGATCGACTATCTCGCCACTGAATTCAAGCGCGAGCAGGGTATTGACCTACGGACGGACAAGCTCGCACTTCAACGGTTGAAAGAGGCGGCTGAGAGGGCCAAAATCGAACTCTCCACGTCCAAAGAAACGGAGATCAATCTGCCGTTCATTACGGCGGATGCCTCCGGGCCTAAACATCTCCTCATCAAAATCACCAGAGCCAAGCTCGAAAGCCTCGTCGAAGACCTGATTGCGCGCACGATGGAGCCTTGCAAGACCGCACTCAAGGACGCGGGTCTCTCGGCAAGTGATATCGATGATGTCCTTCTGGTTGGCGGGATGACCCGTATGCCGAAAGTGATTGATGCCGTCAAAGTCTTTTTCGGGAAGGATCCGGCCCGTAACGTCAACCCGGACGAAGTTGTTGCGATCGGTGCTGCAATCCAGGGGGCGGTGCTGACAGGTGACGTCAAGGATGTGCTCCTGCTCGATGTGACACCGCTCAGCCTTGGCATCGAAACGCTAGGTGGCGTGTTCACGCGGCTGATCGACCGGAACACGACGATCCCCGCGAAAAGAAGCCAGATCTTCTCGACCGCCGAAGAAAACCAGAGTGGCGTGAAAATCAAGGTCTATCAGGGCGAGCGCGAGATGGCGGCCGACAACAAGGTGCTGGGCAATTTCGACTTGACCGGAATTCCGCCGGCTCCTCGCGGCATGCCACAGATTGAAGTCACCTTCGACATCGATGCCAACGGCATCGTCGCCGTGAAGGCGAAGGACACCGCGACAGGCAAGGAACAGCAGATCCGCATCGAAGCGGGTGGTGGGCTTACCGATGCCGATATCAAGCTCATGGTGAGAGAAGCCGAGACGAATGCAGCCTCCGACAAGGTGCGGCGGGAATTCGTGGAAGCCAAGAACCAGGCCGATGTCTTGATCCATAGGGTTGAGAAGGGTCTTGTGGACAATAAGCAGTCGCTATCATTGAAGGATCAAGAGGACGCCCAGAGCGCCCTTGCGGCGATCCGCGCGGCGATCGACGGAAACTCCCGCGATACCCTCGTTCAAGCTACGGAACGTCTGGACAAGGTTGCAACGGCGATCGATGAAGCGGTTTTCAAAACAGGACGCGATAGAGCCGGCCCAACGCGCGAAAGAGGCACGCCACCGAAGCCTGACGATAATATCGTTGATGCGGATTATGAGGAGGCAGCCCCGTGACCAGAGCCTTGTTGGCTTTCGCTCGTGTGAGGTTGTTCTCCCCGGTATGAAGAAACGAATTGTTTTCGCTTGCTTTTTACCGCTCGAGCGAAGGGAAAGTCCTTTCAGAACTTAGTCCGATAGGCTGGATGTCATACCCGGCGTCAGGAGTTCAAGGTGAATTATAGCTATAATCAGTTCCTGAATCCGCGCGAGATCGAGTTGAAGTTTACGCTCGTCCCGGGTGCCAGGGAAACTCTCGAAGAGAGCGGGCCCTTCATAGCGGTCAAAAATGAAACGTTGCACGAACTGACCACATATTTTGATACGTCAAATGCGTTGCTGAATTCAGCCGGGCTGACATTTCGCGTCCGCAGAATTGGCGCGGGACAATACGTTCAAACGGTAAAATCCCGGGAAAAAGGTGTCGATATCGCCGCGAACCGAGGCGAGTGGGAATGGCCTTTGGATGGAGAGATGCCGGAAGTTGGCAAGCTTAAGGAAATTCAAGGACTAGGCAGGATTGCGGAGCAGATCGAAGGCAGGCTGCAGCCGATATTTGTCTCGGATATTCACCGGACAGTGCGCCTTTTGTATCTTGACGGTATTTCCAGCGTCGAGGCCGTGATCGATGTGGGTAGCATTCGCAGCGGCTCTGTGAGCGAACCGGTTAGTGAGCTGGAACTCGAGTTGAAGAGCGGCAATGTCCAGTCGCTGTACAGGCTTGCGGCCAAATTGCAGAAACTTGCGCCCTTATGCATTTCATCTGAAAGTAAAGCAGCACGAGGATGGCATCTTCGCACCGGCCAAACCGAAGGCGCGCAAGAGGCCGGCACGCCTGCCTTTGTGAGGAGTATTCGTACCGCCGATGGCTTTCACAGGATCATCATCGGGACGCTTCACCATCTTATCGCGAACATCGAGCCGACCTTGCGCGGTGATCCGGAAGGACTGCATCAGATGCGTGGGGCGCTCAAGGATTCGCGCGCTGCTCTGAAGTTGTTCAAAAGGCAGTTGAACGGTAAAAAGTCGAAGGTGTTGGACGCCGAGTTGCGCCGGTATGGGCAAATGTTCGGAATTGCGCGAGACTGGGACGTTTTCTGCTTGCAGACAATGCCGGCAGCTATGGCGGATCTGCCTGCGGTAAGACTTCGCGACCTCAACGAGGTCGCCGATGCTCAACGTCAGACTGCTCATGCCGCAATCGTGGAGGCTATTCAAGCACCGCAGTTTACGGCGCTCGTCCTGAATATGGTAGTGTGGGCTGATGTCTGTTCAACGCAGCCCTTCAGCGCCGGTCACAAGCTGATGGACAAGCCACTTCTCTCCCTTGCGCCGATGTTGCTGGAGCGGGCTGCTCGGAGGACGATAAACAAAGCGCATAAACCGGGCAACCTCTCGGCGAAGGGCCTGCACGGCCTGCGAAAATCATTCGACGATTTGGGAAGTGACGTCAGGTTTCTGTCCAGCCTGTATTCGGGGCATGATCTGAAAATCTATCGTAGACGCTGCAAGGCGATCAAAGTGCTTCTTGGCTCAAACAACGATGCGCTGGTCACGCGTGATCTCAGCGCAAAGCTTGTAACAGAAGACCGGCCTGATCTGGCAAAACCGGCTGCCGAGCTCAGCCTATGGAGTGACCATCGTCACAGTAAGGTGTTGAAGGGGCTGAAAGGAGCGTACGAAGATTTTCGTGAGGCCCCCCGGTTCTGGTCGTAGATCCTGGCCGTAACCAGTTTCGTGAGGCGGCCTTCCAATCGGAGTTCCAACTTGCAAGGCGGGGAGCCGGGCTGGTTCGGAAATGCCAGCCCGGATGTTCTTGACGGCCTCAAGCCGCCGCAAAGTCGATGACGACGCGGCCCGCTACTTTGCCATTCTCCAGACGGTCGAAGATTTCATTGATGTCGGACAATGGCTGCAGTTCGATGTCGGCCTTTACCTTGCCGGCTGCGGCGAAGGCGAGCGCTTCTGCCATATCCTTGCGGTTGCCGACGAAGGAGCCGCGTATGGTGATGCAATCGGCAACGACTCCAAAAAGGGGAACAGGAAACTCGCCCGGCGGCAGGCCGACCAGCACGCATGTGCCCGTCTTGCGCGTCATCGCCACACCCTGCTTGAAGGCCGACAGTGACGGGGCCGTGATCAACACGCCATGCGCACCGCCACCGGTCTCTGCTTTCAGCGTTGCTGCCGGATCGCCCGTCTTTGCGTTGATCACAAGATCGGCGCCCAAGCTTTTGGCGAGCGCCAACTTGCCGTCGTCGATATCGACAGCGCAGACCTGAAGGCCCATGACCTTGGCATATTGGATTGCCAGATGCCCAAGCCCGCCCGCACCGGAGATGACGATCCACTCTCCGGCCCTGGCTCGTGTTTCCTTGATGCCCTTATAGGTCGTGATGCCGGCACAGATGATGGGGGCTGCTTCAGTCGCCTTGAGACCGGCCGGGATGTGCGCCACATAATCGGGGTCGGCGAGGATGTATTCGGCGAAGCCGCCGTTCTTGGTGTAGCCGCCGAACTGCGCATCCGTGCAGACGGTCTCCCAGGCCGACAGGCAATATTCGCAATGACCGCAGGCTGAATAGAGCCATGGGACACCGACACGCTCGCCTTCTTTGACACTTGTGACACCGGCGCCAATGGCAACGACGATGCCGATGCCCTCGTGCCCCGGAATAAAGGGCGGCGTGGGCTTCAGGGGCCAGTCGCCGCGTGCGGCATGGAGGTCGGTATGGCAGACGCCGCATGCCTCCGTCTTTACGACAATCTGGCCGGCGCCGGGTGTGGGAACGTCCCACTCCCGGAGCTCCAGCGGCTTTCCGAATGCGACGACGGTGGCGGTTTGCATCTTTTGTGCCATGGGAATGGCTCCTTTTTGGGAATGTACGAGTGTCGGGGCTCAGGCTGCGGCCTGCCCGAGGGGCCGGACGGCTTCGATCATCTTGATGAGCACGGCTTGGGCGTCGCCATAGACCATGTTGCAGTTCTCGGCGTAAAACAGCGTGTTGACGATGCCGGCATAGCCTTTGCCTTCGCCGCGCTTGACGACATAGACCTGCTTGGCCTTGTCGGCATTGAGGATCGGCATGCCGAAGATCGGGGAGGTTCTGTCGCTGCGGGCCGCCGGGTTGACCACGTCGTTGGCGCCGATGACGAGCACGATATCGGTGCTGGCGAAATCATCGTTGATGTCTTCGAGTTGCAGGATGAGATCATAGGGCACTCCCGCCTCCGCCAGAAGAACGTCCATCTGGCCGGGCATGCGGCCGGCAACGGGGTGGACCGCGAACCGGACTTTCACGCCAACGCCCTGAAGCAGCTTGACGAATTCGTAAAGCTTCTGCTGCCCTTGGGCGACCGCCAGACCATAGCCCGGTACGATGATGACGCTTGCCGCATAACGCATCGCAATGCCGGCGTCTCCCGCGTCGACCGGTCTCAAACTGCCTTGGATATCGCCTTGTTTTTGGTGGACGGTGGCGCCGAAATTCGAAAACAGGATGTTGCTGACGGAGCGGTTCATCGCCTTTGCCATCAACAGCGTCAGCAGCATGCCGGCGGCACCGACCACCATGCCGGCGATCATCAGCGCCGGTTTCTGGAGCACGAAGCCTTCCAGCGCCACGGCCAGGCCGGTAAAGGCGTTGAAGACGGAGATCACCACCGGCATATCGGCGCCGCCGATCGGCACGGTCATCAGGATGCCGAAGATCAGTGCGCAGACGAAAAATGCGGCAATGAGCATCGGCAATGAGACGATGGGTGTGATCGTGCCCTGTGTCGCCAGCGTGATGTAGCCCCCGACTAAGATGGTCACCAGCAAAGCGAGCGCGTTGACCAGCTGCTGGGCTTTGAAACGCCATGGCTGGTCGATGACACCGTCCAGCTTTGCCCAGGCAATCAGGGAGCCGGACATGGAGACTGCGCCGATCAATGCGCCGATAAGGGTCACGGTAAGCGACGTGATCCCCTGCGCCTTGCCGCCGAACAATTCCACGGCGGCAATCGCACCCGCCGCCCCGCCGCCCATGCCGTTATAGAGCGCCACCATCTGCGGCATTGCGGTCATCGCGACCCGCTTGCCGCTCCACCAGGCGATGCCGCCGCCGATGACGAGCGCGACGACCGCAAGGCCAATATTGGTGAGCAGATACGGCCTGGTCGCCTCACCGATAGTGAAGACGTAGAGAAAACTGGCGACGACGGCGACCAGCATGCCGATGCCGGCGGCGAATATACCGGAGGGTGCGGTCATCGGCGAGGACATGCGCTTGAGGCCGTACATGAAGAGAAAAGCGGCGGCGAGATCGGTTGCGCCGATGATGACGAGAGGGATAGTGGTCAGCATGTCAGGTCCTCACACCTTTTTCAGGTGACGCGCTTTGGCGTGACCGGGTTTTTTAGGGTTGGCTTCGTGTCCGCTCGTCTGGAACATGGCGAGCATCCGACCGGTGACGGCATAGCCGCCTGCGGCATTGCCCGCGCCGAGAAGGACGGCGAAGAAGCCGATCACCTGTTCCTGCACCGAACTTGCATTGATCAGCGCGAACAAGCCGCCGACCACCACGATGCCGTGGACGAAGTTTGCTCCCGACATCAGCGGTGTGTGCAGGATCGCGGGGACACGGCCGATAATCACCCAGCCGGCAAAGCCGGCGAGCATAAAAATATAGAGTGCGACAAAGCCGCTGATAGCCATTTGATCGTCCACTTCAAATTATTCGAAAGGGTTCACGCCGCCTTGGGCTTTGCGTCCATCATCCGGCCGGCGTGGGTCAGAGCCGTTCCAGCCAGAATTTCATCGCCCCAGTCGATGGTGATGATGTTGTCCTTCATCATCAGCGCGAGCAGGTTGTACTGGTTCTTCGCATAGAGCGTGCTAGCGTCTTCACCGAGGAGGGAAGGGACATTGAGTGGCGCGACGATGGTAACTGGGCCGATGCGGATCGTCTTGCCGGGAACCGTGTCTTCGCAATTGCCGCCCCCTTCGGCCGAGAGATCGACGATGACCGCGCCTGCCTTCATGCCCGCCACCTGCGCCTTGTCGATCAGCTTGGGTGACGGCCGCCCGGGAATGGCGGCCGTGGTGATCACCAGGTCGGCCGACTGGATGTGGGCTGTCAGAACTACGGCGACCTTGGTCTTTTCGTCGGCGTTCAACTCCCGCGCGTAGCCGCCCGTGCCGCGTGCATCGACGCCGGTTTCGACGAAGGTCGCGCCGAGGGACAGAGCCTGTTCTTTCGTGTCCGGACGCACGTCATAACCTTCAACGACCGCGCCGAGACGGTGCGCGGTGGCGATGGCCTCAAGCCCTGCGACGCCCAGCCCCATGACCAGCACCTTGGCCGGTCCGATGGCGCCCGCAGCCGTGGTCAGCTTCGGTAGGATGCGCGCCAGATGGGTGGCGCCCAGTTGCACCGCGTAGTAGCCGGCAAGCGCCGACTGGCTCGACAGCGCATCGATACTCTGAGCCCGCGTGATGCGTGGAACGCGCTCCATGGCGAAACAGGTGATTTTCCTATCCAGAAGCCGTTGAACGAGCGCTGGCTGCCTGTGTTCATAAATGAAGGATATCAGGATCGCGCCTTCCTTCATCGCATCGATCACGTCGAGCGCAGGAGGCTGGACGGCCAGCACCACGTCGGCGTCCTCGACCAGCTTCCTGCGGTCGGCAATGATTGTGACGTCCTTGAAGGCGGTGTCCGCAAGCATGATGGCATCGCCGGCACCTGCCTGCAGGTGCAGTTTGGCGCCAAGCTTGATCAGCTTGGGCACGACGGTCGGGACGAGGGCGACGCGCCGCTCATGCGGCTGTGTTTCCTTCAGGATTGCGACATTGACATACATGAATGCTCCAGTTCCGGGCGGCTGTCTGGTGTCGGCGGGTGACGAAACCTGCGCGCGGCGGTGGACGACGAGGAAATTTCGAGTGTCACGTCGTCCGGGCCGCCTCCACGAGGGGTTGATGCTTCTCAGACAGGCGCGTCGACCGCTGCGTAGCGAACCAGCTTCTTGTTGACGAAGGCCTGTATGCCCATGTCGCCGAGCTCGCGGCCGTAGCCTGAGTTCTTGATTCCGCCGAAGGGCAGTTCTGCATCCGACCAGCTGATATTGTTGATGAACATCATGCCCGTATCGATGCGGCTGGCGACGCGCCGGCCGCGCGCGACATCCTTGGTGAAGACGGAGCCACCCAGTCCGAAGTCGGAATCATTGGCAAGCGCGATGGCAGCCTCTTCGTCCTTGACCCGGAAGAACATGGCGACCGGACCGAAGAATTCGTCGCGGAATGCCGGGTTGCCCGGCTTCACGTCCGTCAGAATTGTCGGCTGCATGAAGGAGCCCGGCCGGTTGATCCGTTTTCCGCCCATCACCAGCCTCGCCCCGTGGGAGACAGCCACATCGACCTGCTTCAGAAGATCGGTCAGGGCCGACTCCGTCGACAAGGGCCCAAGCGTTGTCTTCGCGTCCAGCGGGTCTCCGGCTTTCAGCGCACCCAGGGCCGTAGCGAATTTTTCAAGGAATGCGTCAGCCAGTTTTTCAACCACGATGAAGCGCTTGGCAGCACAGCAGGTCTGTCCGGTGTTGTACATCCGGCCCCAGACGGCCCATTTGATGGTGTGGTCCATATCCGCGTCTTCAAGAACGATGAAGGCGTCGCTGCCGCCGAGCTCCATTGAGGACGGCTTCAGGTTCTGGCCGGCTCTGGCCGCAATGCTTCTGCCGGCAGCAACGCTGCCGGTGAGAGCAACGCCCTTGATCCGGGGATCTTCGACCACCCGGTCCGACTGGTCATGGGAGATTAGCAGGTTGGTATAGAGGCCGGCCGGAGCGCCAGCGTCGAGCCAGATCTTCTCGAACGCAATCGCGCATTGCGGTACACAGCCTGCATGCTTGATTACCAGGACATTCCCGGCCATCAAATGCGGACCGGCGACGCGTGCAAGCTGATAATAGGGGAAGTTCCACGGTTCGACGCCGAAGATGACACCGATCGGGCTGCTTTCCATGTGGCCTTCGCCCATCGTCGGATGAAGCTCAGTGTCAGCAAGGAAGCGCTCGGCATTCTTTGCATAGTAGGCGAGTATGCTGGAACTAAATTCCACTTCACCACGGGCTTCCTCGATCCGCTTGCCCATTTCCAGTGTCATCGTCCGGGCCAGTTCCTCGGCCCGTTCATGCAGGAGATCGGCGGCTTTGGAGACTATGATCGCACGATCGGCATAGCTCGTGTGGCGCCAGGTCTTATAGCAGGCGGCCGCAGCCGCGAGCTTGGTCTCAAGCTCTTTGTCGCTGAGATCCTCGAATGCTTTGAGAAGTTTGCCAGTGGCGGGATTGAAGCTCTGGTAGGTCATTGGATTGTCCTTGTTGAACAGAGTTATGTTGAATGGATTTGGAAGCGATTAATAATGCCTGTGGTCGGTTCAGGCCTCGATGATCACCTTGAGCGCCCTTGTATCGGCAGCATGCTTGAAGGTGTTATAGGCATCGAGGATACGCTCCAGCTTGAACCTATGGGTGATCAGCAGCTTGGGATCGATCTTGCGCGACTGCACAGTGCTCAGCAGCATTGGCGTGCTCACCGTATCGACGAGCCGCGTGGTGATGGTGATGTTTCGGTCCCAGAGGTTCTCGAGGTGAAGATCCACCTTGACGCCATGGACGCCGATATTGGCGATGATCCCGCCCGGTGCAACGATCTTCTGACAGAGTTCAAAGGTTGCGGGGATGCCCACCGCCTCGATCGCGGTGTCGACGCCGCGCTTGTCCGTCATGGCCATCAGCGCTTCGACAGCCTTACCATCCGCGCTGTTGATACTGTCCGTTGCGCCAAAGCGTCTCGCCACTTCAAGCCGATTATTATCAAGATCGATCGCGATGATCCTGGCGGGAGAATAGAACTGTGCCGTCAGCAGCGCCGCTAGCCCGATTGGGCCGCAGCCGACGATAGCGACGGTGCTGCCTGGCTGGACCTTGCCGTTAAGAACGCCGCATTCGAACCCCGTCGGCAAAATATCGCTCAACATGACGAGCGCTTCTTCGTCGGCGCCCTCCGGAATAGGATAGAGGCTGGTATCAGCATAGGGGATGCGGACGAATTCGGCTTGCGTTCCGTCGATCTTGTTGCCGAGGATCCACCCGCCGGTGGTGCAGTGGGAATACATCTGCCTGCGGCAGTATTCGCATTTTCCACAGGCGCTGATACAAGAAATCAACACGCGGTCGCCCGCCTTGAAGGCGGTAACAGCAGCGCCAACAGACTCGATGACGCCGACGCCCTCATGTCCAAGAATGCGACCGGGTTGGCACGTCGAAACATCACCCTTGAGAATATGGAGATCGGTGCCGCAGATCGTGGTCTTGCTGATTTTGACGATCGCGTCGGTCGGCTCGGAAATCACCGGCACCGGACGGTCCTCGAGAGACATTTTCGCTGGGCCTGAATAGACGAATGCCTTCATGGTCGATGTTGCCTTCTTACTATGATCTGATCGAGCGCGCTTGAGGGCTGACGGCTTATTGCGCGCTCTCAGCCGAGCGAGGTGCGCAGTCATGAGCGGACCTTATTTCCAGGCGGATCGATGCGGTAGGGTCGGAAACTACGCTAGGACGTGGCCGCGTTTCCGCTCGGCCTGCATCTCATCGAAGAGATGTTATGATGGGCGGGAAGCGATGACTTCAATGGCTGAGGACGTTCATGGTCACATCCAGGCTGCTAGTCCCTCAACCGTTGGGCACAAAACAATGTGAAAACGCCTGGGCTTAATATGCTCAGGCGTCAGCGGTTCACTCAACAAAGGATTATCGGAAAGATAGATTTGCCTGATAGCGCGGCGAACCGTTGAGCTGGATCACTTGCTTGCCAGAACCGACAGGGCCTCATTGGCGATGATCTGCTCTTCGTCCGTTGCAATGACGAATGCTGTGACACAGCTTGACGATGTGCTGATGATGGGGGCGTTGGTTGCGTTTGCCTCGCTGTTGAGGGCAAGGCCCAGCCAGCGCAGGCGGTCGCAGATTGCGGTGCGGATTTCCGGCTGGTGCTCGCCGATCCCGGCTGTGAAAACGATGCCGTCGAGGCCGTCGAGCGTTGCTGTCATGCGGCCGATTTCGCCGGCGATGCGAAGGGCAAAAAGGTCGATCGCCTCCCGCGCCTCCACCCGCTCGTCCTTCAGCAGATCGCGCGTGTCGGCACTGATACCGGAAACCCCAAGCAGGCCAGAATGGTAGTAGAGCATGTCTTCGAGGTCCTGCAGCGTCCTGCCTCTTGGTCCGAGAAGATGCAACAGCACACCAGGGTCGAGTGTGCCGCAACGCGTTGCCATTGGAATGCCGTCAAGTGTTGAAAACCCCATGCTGCAATCGCGGCTGACACCTCCCTCCAACGCGCACAAGCTCGCACCACTGCCGAGATGGGCAACAACGACTTTGCCGACCGCAGCGCCAGGCGCGAGACGGCGCAGCTCGACGGCGATGAAGGCATAGGAGAGACCGTGAAAGCCGTAGCGCTTGATCCCCTGATCATGCAGGGCACGAGGCAGGGCAAATCTGCGGACGAGGTCGCTTTGGGTTGCGTGGAAGGCGGTATCGAAGGAGGCAGTTTGTGTTAGCGCGGGCCTCAGATGTTTTACTGCGCGGATCAGGCGAAGCGCCTGGGGCTGATGCAACGGCGCCAGTGCGGTCAGTTCGTCGATATCACGGATACTGACCTCGTCGAGGGCAACGGGACCAGCGAAGCGATCGCCGCCATGTACGACGCGATGTCCGACGGCACGCACTTTATCCATATTGAAATTCACTGCGAGTATTGCGAATGTTTCGGCGATGACATCGCGCAAGTCTTCGGTGGCTTCGGCGTCTAGCGGAACGTCGAAGACAGCTGGTCCTTCTGTCAGATGAAAGGTGAATGGTCGCCTGCGGAGATCGATCAAGCCCTTGCCGATGGGGCGGGGCTGAATTTCATTGATCTCGAACAGGCCAATCTTGACCGTCGATGAGCCAGCATTGAAAGTCAGCAGCAGGTCCGCATCCATCATGACCATTCCTCTTGTATTCGTTGTCTTTCCACGCAGTCGTGGCATTGAAGCCGCGTCGGCGGAGTTTGAATGACCCCAGCTACGAGACTGCCAGATGCCGAAATAATGCCAACTTTACGGTGTCTAGAATGAACGCCAACGCCAGCGCTGCGGCTGAGACGCCGCACAGGATTCCGATCGGCAATGACGTCATCAAGATGCCATTGGTCGCCAGAATGCTGATAATCATGATGTCTGCAACCGATGATGCTACGAGCCATCGGCTTGGCGCGGAACTCCATAGATGCCGCCGCTCGCGCGAGACGTAAAGCACCGCCTGTCCGCTAAACACCAGTGTCACGACCGCCATCGTGCGCAACGCTTCCGTTTGAAGGCCGAGCTCGTATTTTCCGACAGCAAGGCTAGCAACGCAAAACATCAGGTCGACGATGCCCATGACGACGCCGGCAACCGTCAGGTTGCGAATTCGCCACGTATTCGGGGTTTGCGAGGGTCGGACATTGTCGGTTGATGACGACATTGCAAGAAAATCGCCTGTAACCATCATGATCACCATCAACATGGGCGTTAAGATCGCGTGCCCCGTGAGCACGAGGCCCACGACCAGAAACAGCACTTGTACGACCTTGTGTGTCACCGAGCGCAGGGTGTAGGTGAGGATCCGCTGGAAGGTCGTTCGTCCTTCCTTGATCAGGGTTACGATTCCGGACAGGCCGGGTTCTGTCAGCACGACGCCGGCGGCAGATTTGGCGACGTCGGTTGCTGTTGACACGGCAATGCCCATCTGGGCCTGGCGCAGGGCCGGTGCATCGTTTGCGCCGTCGCCGCACATGCCGACGAGGTGCCCATCCTTCTGCAATGCTTTGACAAGTCGATATTTGTCTTCCGGAAGTACGCCAGCGAAGACGGCATAGCGCTCAGCGGCTATATCGTCCGGCAATGGCGCAGTTGCATAGATCTGTCCTGAAATTCCAACCGTAGCCGCCACCACTTGCGCCGTCAGCGCGGCGTCACCCGTGACCATCACGGTGCGAACGCCCAGGTTCTTCAGTTCGGCAACGAGGGCCGCCGAGTCTTCCCGCGGCGGGTCGCTCAGCCCAATCAGCCCAATCATCACTAGATTTTTTTCCGAACCTGCCGCGACCGCGAGTACGCGGTAACCCTTCGCCTGCAGCTCGTTTGCGGCTGATGCGGCAGCCGGTGGGCATAGCGAAAGGCCTTCAATTGTGCTGAACGCACCTTTCAAGACCTTTTGGACCATGCCACCTGACTGCCGAAAGACTGCTTCCGATCTTTTGAGAGCGGGATCAAAGGCGACGAATGTCACCAGCTCCGGTTTGTCAGCAATGGGCTTAGTTGAAGCGGCAAGCCTGATCGCTGCGTCGACAGGATCCTTTCCCCCATCGGAACTCGCAAGAGCTGCCAAAGCAAGTAGATGAGCCTCGTCGAAAGTGCCAAAGGGGCGGACAGACATCACCGCTAGTTCGTTGCGCGTCAGCGTTCCTGTCTTGTCCGCGCACAACACATCGATACCAGCAGCCTCGTCTACTGCGGAAAGGCTGGTCGGCAGAACGCCGCGTCTTGCCAGAGCCCGAGCGCCGACGGCGGCGGCGAGCGTAAACATCGATGGCAAGGCCACCGGAATTGAGGAGAGCACGGCGACCAGCAAGAGAGGAATGATCTCGGTGAAGGGTAGGCGGAGGAAAAAAGCGTAGAGCGCGAGCATAACCGTAACGGCGCCATTGAACAGAACGAGGTTGCGGACAACGCTGAAAACTGTCTTCTGCTGCGAACTTTCGACGCTTGCGGTGCGCACCAGTTCCGCGGTGCGCCCAAACTTTGTGCGGCCGCCAGTTGCCGTTACCTCAGCCAGAGCTTCACCGCGCCGCACCAACGCGCCGGCATAGGTTTCCGCCCCGGCTCCTGCTTCTATGGGAAGAGATTCGCCTGTGAGCATGGATTGATCGAGCAGAACCGATCCCTCGATCAGCCGTACGTCTGCAGCCACGATCGCACCAAGCGAAAGCTTCACCACGTCACCGGTCACGAGCTCAGCGGCATCGACATTTGTCCATTCTCCGTCTCGTCTCACCGGCGCGATCAGAGCCAGTCGCGATTTGAGGGTTTCCAGCGTCGCCTTTGCCCGTCCTTCCTGGAAGATGCCAACTGCAGCGTTGAAAACGAGCAACAGCGCCACGACACCTGCCTCGACATAGTCTCCAAGAAATAGCTGAAGTAAAATCGCAGCTTCCAGCATCCAGGGTACCGGAGCCCATAATTTTTTCAGCGCATGGAGCAGCGCGTTCTGCTTGACATCGATGATCGTATTGGCACCATCTTGTTCTAGACGATGCCGTGCTTCGTCCGTCGTCAGCCCTATCGCTGGATTTGCCACAGCTTGCTTCGATATCACGGCCGCCTCTTCCCAATCAGTTTTGGCCAATCAAAAGCTCACCATCGGCGTCTTGGCCACGACGGCCACGGGCGCGGGAGTGTCTCGCTCTCGCAGTAAACTCTAGGCTTGCAGCAGGGGCAGCCGAAAGGATCGGGAACCACCTAGCGACGAAGCGACATCGGTTTAATCAACAGGGAGAATAGGTAGTTTCCGGTCCTACCCGTCGCGAATACGACGGATATCTAAGAGTTAGCGGCGAGCGCTTCCGTTTTACCTTTGCCGCCGCGAATTCTAGAGCGATGCGACGGTGATAAAGATTGATCATATGACACAATCGGCTGAGGGAGCTGAGCTCAGCAGGGCCCCAGATCCTGATTTAGGCCGAGCTCCGGCTCAGCCAAGCGAAGAGACTGTCACGATTGTGACGGTGGCTGGCTGGATTTTCGGGCTTTTCCTTTTAGGCGGCATCGTCATTTTCGTGCTGCATCTGACAGATTTCCAGCTGTTTATGGCTACGATCAGGGCGGCAAATCCAATCTGGCTGGCCGCCGCCGTGGTGTGCCAGATCTCGACCTATTTCTGCGCGTCACTGATCTGGTGGTGTATTCTCAGACATTCGGGAGCTCCACTCAAAATTCTCGCGCTGCTGCGGCTGGCCTTGGTTGAACTTTTTGCCAATCAAGCACTACCGACAGGTGGCCTTAGCGGCAGCATCATGGTCGTCCGCGGCCTTTCTCGCCGAGGTGTGGCTGCTTCGACGGCGACGACCGCCTTGCTGGTGACGGCCCTATCCTATTATTCCGCCTACCTGATCGTCGGCATGCTGGCGTTTGTCCTGCTTTGGTATATGGGCGACTTCAGCAGCGCTTGGGTTTCCATGTCCGTCATCTTCGTTGTCATCATCATCGTCTTGGCGGTCGCAGTCGTGATGATCACCCGTTCGCACGGGCGTTTCATTCCTGGGTTTGCCCATGCCTGGAAACCGGTGGCCCGTCTTGCGAACGTCTTTGCAAATGTGAAGACAGATATCCTCCATGACATCAGTCTGATGTTCGAGGTGCTCGCGTTACAGTCTGCCATATTTCTGCTTGATGCGGCGACGCTCTGGTGCGCTGCAATGGCGGTCGGCATGAATCTCGGGCTTGCGCAGATTTTTGTCAGTTCCGTGTTGAGTTCAATCGTTGCGACGCTTTCGCCGGTCCCGATGGGGCTTGGAACGTTCGAGGCCACCTGCACCGGCATGCTTCATTTCTTCGGCGGCAGTGTTGAACAGAGTCTCGCGGCAACGCTGATCTTTCGTGCTCTCACTTTGTGGTTGCCCATGCTCCCCGGGGTATGGCTCATACGAAGGGAAACCAAGGCGCATCTGGCGAACCAGTGATTTGCGAGCCGCCCTTTCGTTTGTTTATCTGCGCTTCGCCGGTCGCAAGCCGCAAAAAGCACGCCCGCAAGAGCTTGGAGTGGACTTTGAGGACCGACGGCTGACGCGCTAGGTAGTTTCCAGCCCTACCTTAGTGTCTGCTTGGTTGATAGTATTTGCCTCATCGCAATGCCATCGCGGTCACATCGCTGATGATGACGGCTTGACGAAGAAATCCATCTATAAGGGCTTCATTGCGAGCGAGCGGCATCAGGTGATGCCAGGCTCCTGTTTCAGGACATTCTAGTGACAACGCGACCTATCATGTTTTTTATAATTGCTGTTCTCTGTGGGTCTGTGTTGGGCATTTCTGCCGTCCAATATTTTTCCCCCGGTGTGTTGCACTAAATGTCGGCTCGCTCTTGAATAGGCGAGGCGAGTTTTGGGGTTGACGCTACTTTCCACGCGGAGCTCGCGCTAGAAAGCGCAATCTCGGCAAGACATTCAAAGCCCGGTCCGCTCCGTTTAGATGCCATCGTCGGTAAATGGCGATCATCTCATCATCAATGGTGGAACTGAAATCGGGACGGTCCTGGCATTCGTATCCGGTTTGGCGAAGATCAACGATCCGTGGGTCGCCGTCGTCGATTGGTATCAGTCCCTTAACGTGACACAGGTCAAATACGGATTGATACGCGCATCCGCTCAGATAGGTGCGGTATCGAAAACGGCCGATGACCAGTCACCCACTGGATTTTGTCAGCAATGGCTCTGGGATAGATAACGCCGCCGGGACCGTTGTTATCGGACTAGGTGAATTCCGACTCTCACGATCTGGGGTGTCTGCCGGTATCTTCTTTCCTCATCTGGCGCGACCAATGAAGCGCCAGCGTGTCATCCCAAGAGGAGAGCCAAAATGAATACGTCCGACTCCGTCATTGCCGTGTTTCCTGACCACGATGCTGCGGAAACAGCGATCAAGAATTTAACCACCGCGGGATTCGAGATGAAAAATCTCAGCCTTGTCGGTAAGGGCTACCACACGGAAGAAAAGGTCATCGGCTTCTACAATGTCGGCGACCGCATTAAGTTCTGGGGCTCCCAGGGTGCGTTCTGGGGCGGCCTCTGGGGGCTGTTTCTCGGCGGCGTCTTTCTGGCGATTCCGGTCCTTGGCAACGTCATCATTCTTGGGGCGCTGGCAACGGCCGTGGTTTCGGCGGTCGAAGGTGCTGTCGTTGTCGGCGGGGTCAGTGGGCTTGCAGCGGCGCTCTACAGCCTTAGCGTGCCCAAGAACAGTGTCATCGAATACGAGGCCGCGGTCAAAGCCGACGGCTTTCTGGTCATGGCACATGGGTCTGCTGAAGAAATTACCCGCGCCAAGGCTGTTCTCCAAGCCGTCAACCCATTGAAAGTCGATGTTCATCCAGGTGCGAACACAACCGTTGCCGCTGACTTGAATCGCATAGCCGTCTGACAAGACCATGCGTGGCTCGTCCGCAGAAAGCCATCCGATCAACAGGATCGGGTGGTTACGTGCCGCCGTTCTCGGCGCAAATGATGGAATAATCTCGGTCGCAAGTCTGATACTCGGGGTCACGTCTTCGTCCCATGGAGACGCGCTGATTGCCGGCATCGCTGGCTTGGTCGCCGGTGCCATGTCCATGGCTGCAGGCGAATATGTGTCTGTCAGTTCACAGTCTGATACGGAGCACGGTGAGCTGTCGCGCGAAAAGGCGGAACTTGACCTTGACCCTATTTCCGAGACGCAGGAACTTGCCGAGATATATGTTGCTCGCGGTGTCGAGCCTCGGATCGCCCGCATCGTCGCGGAGCAATTGATGACAAAGGACGCGCTCGGCGCCCATGCCCGCGATGAACTCGGGATTTCCTTCGCCACAACGGCGCGACCCGTCCAGGCAGCCTTGACGTCAGCGGTTTCTTTTTCAATCGGTGCCGCTGCACCTCTCGCCCTTGTCCTCGTCTCTCCGCCATCTTCGCTCATTCCGATCGTTTCTTCGGGATCAGTCGTCTTTCTGGCTGTCCTTGGCGCTGCCGGTGCCTGGATCGGAGGCGCCAGATTGCTTCTGCCGACCATCCGTGTCGTTGCCTGTGGGGTCTTGGCGATGGCTATTACCGCGGGCGTCGGGGCCTTGTTCGGCTCGGCTGCCTAAGACACCGGAACTTGGTAGTTTCCGACGCTACCGGGACCAGGGTGACACTCCTATCTTCCTCTCGCCAATGGGACAGTATCGATGGTGCATTCAGCGCTGTCTGCGGTGCCCTTTGTTTTCGTGGATATAAGGCGGCGCTGTTTTGCAGCTTGATGCCTTCGCCACGAACGTCAATGGAGAAGATCATGACTAACGACAGCCAATTGCAAATGTCCGTAACCGAAGAACTCAGCTGGGAGCCAAGCATCCAGGCTGCCCATATCGGCGTTGCCGCGAATAACGGTGTCGTCACGCTGAGCGGACATGTCGATACTTATATGGAAAAGTCTGCTGCCGAGAATGCCGCCCGCCGCGTCAAGGGCGTCAAGGCAGTCGCTGAGGAGATTGAAGTCAAGCTCGCGATCGGCGTCAAGCGAACCGACGAGGAGATTGCAGCGGCAGCGCTGAACCGTCTCGAATGGGACGTGGAAGTACCGAATGATGTTATCAGAATCAAGGTTGAAAAGGGCTGGGTGACCTTGACCGGTGAGGTTGACTGGCACTTTCAGAAAGAAGCTGCCTAGCGGGATGTGCGTGCGCTGCTTGGCGTGGTCGGCGTCTCCAATCAGGTGGCAATCAGGTCGCGGGTCAATGAGAAGAACATCAGCGACAGCATAAGGCACGCGTTGCATCGTTCCTGGTTCGACCCGAAGACCATCACCGTAACGGCGCAGGGCGGGAAGGTTCATCTGACCGGTACGGCACATTCATGGGTTGACCGGCAGCTGGCCGGTGCGACCGCATGGGCCGCACCCGGTGCAACTGCCGTACAGAACGACATAACCGTCATGTAGGCGTATGTGTTGCTTAGATTTCCAGGGAGGGTGCCGGCTTTGCCGGCACCTGCTCCTCTGACGAGAGCAAGTCGCACCACCAATGACTCTGTCTTCAACATCTGCGGATGACGTTCAAGCGACCGGGGGGCGAGGCGAACAATCGCGCGGATCAATCAAAAGAGACGGTCTCACCACGATTTTACTTGCCCTCGCACTAGACGAGCGTGTGAGCAAGCGCCGCCTTTATAGCCCCCTCCAGGGCTGCATCAGAAAATGGCTTTCGCAAGATCACGGCACGCGGATTGAGGTTCTCGTTGGTTAGCCGGTTTGCGCTCATGAATATATGGGGCACAAAACCATCGCCCAAAATGATGGAAACGGCGTTTAGGCCGCTGCCGTCGCGCAAATTGGCGTCCACGATCAGGAGGTCTGGCTTGTGTTTGCGCGCGTCTTCGACCGCACCGGTCTCTGTCGTTGCGATGCCACATACATCATTGCCCATTTCTTCCAGAAGGTCCGCGAGAAATATGGATATCAGGGCTTCATCCTCCATGAGAAGAATACGGAGCTTTTCCATCTATCAAATCGCGGATTTGATAGATGGAATAGTCTGGCGGTCTATTGCGCGTGGCTTCTTGTCTTGGGAGAGAAAATAGCCTGCAGACCCGATCGCCGGTGCAATCGGACGCTTGTTAAGGATGGTAGCTGGCCGAGCGGGTGCATTTTCGGTCAACATGTTTTGCGTTTCGCGCATTGATATGCTCCTGGAAATCTTGACTTACGAGGCATGAGTTGGGCCAATATCGGCTCCTATATGATGCAAATTAAATCGCCCGCTGACAAACTCGGAAAATACCTAGACGTGATGCGTCGCGCGCTTTCTAATATAGATACCGATTTTCCGGTTGTTGATTTTCCAGCACAAAGATGATCCGGTTTCGCATGTGAATGAACGGCCGCGCATGAGTAGTTTTTACTATATATCGGCAGCCTTCCATTCGAAACGTTACGCAAAAAGTACACGCTTTTTGAGGTTGGCGCCTATGTCGCTTCCGCTCTGGCAGGATCTGTTCCGGCGTCCGCGGATTTATTGCGCCAGAGCTGCATACGGAATCGGGTGCTCAACTGAGTAGATTCCCAGCCTACTTCGACACTGCATCTCGTCCTACCCTGTGCAAAGAACGATTGGTCAGTCTCCAATCCGATCTCGGATCGACCTGAAGCGCTGCGCAGTCAACCCGATTTTCCCACATATTCGACCTCGCAAGGGGCAATCGCTCGAGGAGAGCCAAAATGTCCCAAACCTTATCGGTATCCGTACTCCACAAGATGGATGCCTATTGGCGTGCGGCAAACTATTTGTCCGTTGGCCAGATCTATTTGAAGGACAATCCCCTTCTCGAATATCCTTTGACCATGGAGCACATCAAGCCGCGCTTGCTTGGGCACTGGGGCACTACACCGGGATTGAATTTCCTGTATGTGCACCTCAACCGGCTCATCACCGAAAATGACCTTAACATGATTTATGTGATCGGGCCTGGCCACGGCGGTCCCGGCATCGTGGCGCAAACATACCTTGAGGGATCCTATACCGAACGCTACCCGGCAGTTGAACGCAGCCGTAACGGGCTGCATCGGCTGTTTCGCCAGTTTTCGTGGCCATATGGAATCCCAAGCCATGTCTCGCCGGAAACACCTGGGTCGATTCACGAAGGTGGGGAGCTTGGCTATTCGCTTGCGCATGCCTATGGCACCGCCTTTGACAATCCCGATTTGATCGTCAGTTGCGTTGTCGGCGACGGGGAAGCGGAAACCGGCGCTCTTGCGACAAGCTGGCATTCCAACAAGTTTCTCAATCCGGTGCGCGACGGCGCAGTCTTGCCGATCCTTCACTTGAACGGATACAAGATTGCCAACCCAACCGTTCTCGCACGGATCAGCAGACCCGAACTCACCAGATTGTTTGAGGGGTATGGTTACGAACCGCATGTTGTCGAGGGTGACGATCCTGCTGTCGTGCATCAAATTCTGGCGACTACGCTTGACCTTGTGCTGGCAAAGATCCGACGAATCCAGAAGGTTGCCCGGGATCAGGACATAGCGGCACTGGTCGAGCGCCCCCGTTGGCCGATGATCATCTTTCAGACCCCCAAAGGGTGGACGGGACCGAAATTTGTCGATGGCAAGCCGGTGGAAAACACCTGGCGCGCCCATCAGGTGCCGATCGCGGATTTCAAGAACCCCGAGCATCTCAGACAACTCGAAGACTGGATGCGGAGCTACCGACCAGAAGAACTTTTCGATGCGACAGGCAAGTTTCGCGAAGAATATGCTTCGATCGCGCCAAAAGGTCATCGCCGGATGGGTTCCAATCCGCATGCCAATGGTGGCGAACTCCTGAAACCTCTGTCGATGCCGGATTTCCGTGACTATGCTGTAGCCCTCTGTCTTCCAGGCGCCATCAAGGCTGAAGCGACACGTGTTCTCGGTGGCTTTTTACGTGACGTGATGCGCCTTAACCTCACGAAGCAGAATTTTAGGCTTTTCGGTCCCGACGAGACCGCGTCGAACCGGCTGGAGGCCGTCTATGAAGTGACGGGCAAGGAATGGATAGCCGAGACAAAGGCCGTTGACATCAATCTTTCCACGGACGGACGCGTCATGGAGGTGCTCAGCGAGCATCTTTGCCAAGGCTGGCTCGAAGGCTATCTGCTGACCGGTCGCCACGGTTTCTTTTCCTGCTATGAGGCCTTCATTCACATCATCGATTCCATGGCAAATCAGCATGCCAAATGGCTGAAGGTGAGCAGGGGCATTGAATGGCGCAAACCGATAGCCTCGCTAAATTATCTGCTGACCTCCCATGTCTGGCGTCAGGATCACAATGGCTTCTCCCATCAGGACCCGGGTTTCATTGATCACATTGCCAACAAGAAGGCCGAGGTTGCACGCATCTATCTTCCACCGGATGCAAATTGTCTTCTAGCCGTCGCCGATCACTGTCTTCGCAGCCGCGGCTACATCAATGTGATTGTCGCTGGCAAACAGCCGGAATGGCAATGGCTCGGTATCGACGCGGCTATTCGCCATTGCACAGCGGGGGCCGGCATCTGGGAATGGGCGGGCAATGAGGGGGAAGGTGAGGCCGATGTGGTCATGGCTTGTGCTGGCGATGTGCCCACACTTGAGACCTTGGCTGCCGTCACCCTGCTTCATGAGTACTGCCCCGACATCCGTATCCGGGTTGTCAACATCGTGGATCTTATGGTTCTGGAGCCGCAGACGGAGCATCCGCATGGGCTCGAAGATGAAGATTTCGATGCTTTGTTCACGAAGGACAAACCGGTCATCTTTGCCTTCCATGGTTATCCGACGCTCATTCATAAGTTGACATATCGCCGCAACAACCATCGCAACATTCATGTTCGCGGTTACAAGGAGGAGGGCACCACGACAACACCCTTCGACATGACCGTCCTGAACAATCTCGATCGCTATCAGCTCGCTCTGGATGCGATCGAGCGCATACCACGCTTCAGGGATCGTGTTCGTGACGAACAAGCCAGGTATTGGGCGACGATGGAACGTCACAAGCTTTATATCGGCGAGCATGGCGACGATATGCCCGAGGTTCTCGATTGGCGCTGGAGCCAACAATCCCAAGGCCATCCTGAAAGCCATTGATCACATGCGAGGACGCGTGCCCGAATGTGGACGTCGGCGTATTTCTGATTTGGCCAGGGGAACCCGACAGAGGAAAAGAAGTTGATCAACAAAGCCACTGTGTTTCAGACAGAGACGACGCCCCTTTCAACATTCTGGACGCAGTCGCCGGAAGCGCTTTGCGGTTTGCTTCACTGCAAGACTGACGGACTGACGACGGCGGACGCGACCAGCCGCCTGACGGAATATGGCCCCAACAGCGACGTCACCACGAAAACTACCGGGCTTTCCAAGGCCATCATGCGGCGGATGCTGGAGCCGCTCTCGCTCATTCTGTTCGTCGCGGGTTTCGTCTCGATAGCAACTGGAGACATCACCGGCGGATTGATCATCGTCGCCATTCTGGTGCTGTCGATCGGGCTCGACACGGTTCAGGAGGGCCACGCGGTCAAAGCCGCGGAAATGCTCAGGAAGTCGGTAGCGCTCAAAGCAGAGGTCAAACGCGACGGGATCTTTGTTCAGGTGCCGGTCGAAGCGGTGGTTCCTGGGGATATGATCCGGGTCCGCGCAGGCGATATCGTTCCCGCCGATGGTCTCGTCATGGAAGGCAATGCGTTCACTGCGAACGAAGCGGCGTTGACCGGGGAACCCTATCCGGTTGAAAAACGGCCGGGCACTGTCACGGCATCAAATGTTGGTGAAGCATCCAACGCATTGTTTCGCGGGTCTGTGGCGCAGACCGGTGAGGCCATTGCACTGGTCGTTGGCACAGGCGGGAAGACAATCTTCGGTGCAGCTGCTTCCGCTCTGGTGCAAGAACAAGCTCTCTCCCCTTTTCAACGTGATCTGCGTGAATACGGTCTGATGGTTGCGCGGCTGACGCTTGCGCTGGTGGTCGTCATCGTCGCCGCGCGAACCCTGTTAGGCCAGCCCATTCTGGACACGCTGTTATTTTCGGTTGCCTTAGCAGTGGGGTTGACGCCGGAACTGCTACCGATGATCACAACCGTCACGTTGTCACGCGGTGCAATTCGCATGGCCGGTCGGAAGGTCATTGTCAAAAGGCTCGCCTCCATTCACGACCTCGGAGCAATGTCGGTTCTATGTACCGATAAGACCGGAACGCTGACATCCGCCGAAATCACGCTCGCGAGCAGTCTCGATCCGATGGGGGTGGACAACGGGCGTGCGGCCAAGTTGGGCGCGATTGCCGCAAATCTTGGCGGCGATCGCGGCGCTCTCGATGCGGCACTGCTGAAGGGAAGCGCCGGCGCTTCCGATGGTTGGTCGCTTTCTGGCCGTCATGCTTTCGATTTCACCCGGCGTTTGGGCTCTGTTCTGGCCAATGGGCCAGAAGGGCTGATCTTGATCGTCAAAGGGGCGCCTGAAGCCGTCCTGGCGCTTTGCAGCAGCCAGTGCGCCGACAGCCTTACGTCTGCCATTGGCGACAAGGAGCGGATGGCCGCGTTGGAGAAAGTTCGTGCGCTTGCCGAAGACGGTCTTCGCTCGATCGCAGTCGCCTCGCGGCCATGGCGGGGCGTCGTGCGCAACGTCGAAACATCCGACGAAACGGATCTGATCTTCGAGGGTTTCTGTGCCTTTGCTGACCCTCCAAAGCCTACGGCTGCCGGAGCAATCACGCGCCTGGCTGCGGCGGGTATAAAACTAAAAATCCTGTCGGGTGATGACCCGGTGGTTGTGAGGCGATTGGCGGGCCTGGTCGGACTGAGCGCGCAAAGCGTCCTGTCAGGCGCGGACATAGCCTCGATGAGTGATGAGGCACTCGCGATCCAGGTGCAATCGGTGGACGCGTTCGGTCGACTGGCGCCGGACCAGAAGTCTCGTATCGTCAGAGCATTGCAGGCAAGGGGCGCCGTCGTGGGCTTCCTCGGCGATGGCATCAACGACGCACCAGCATTGAAAGTCGCCGATATCGGGCTTTCAGTCGATGGAGCAACTGGCGTTGCCCAGGCCGCGGCGGACATGATCCTGCTGGCCTCGGATCTTGAAGTTGTCGCCGATGGTGTCGAGGAGGGACGTCGAACCTTCGCGAACATCCTCAAATATATCCGTATGGGCGCAAGCTCCAACTTCGGCAACATGCTGTCGATGGCCGTGGCATCCCTGGTCTTGCCGTTTCTTCCCATGCTGCCGATGCAGATCCTGCTGAATAATCTCCTTTACGACTTCTCAGAGGTCGGCGTTCCGTTTGACGGTGTTCGGGCGGAAGCGACGGCCAAGCCGCAAGTATGGGATATGCGGGGATTGATCCGGTTCGCCGCGATCATGGGACCACTGTCTTCGCTGTTCGACTTTCTCACCTTCGGCATACTGATATTGGTTTTCAAGGCCGCACCGGAGGAGTTCCGCACAACTTGGTTCCTCGAATCTATGGTGACCCAGATCCTGGTGATTTTCATTATCCGAACGAATGGAAGACCCTGGCGCGACCTGCCCAGTCCGATGCTGGCGGCATCGTCCTTGCTGGCCTTGTTTGTTGCCGTAGTTCTGCCGTTCACACCGATTGGAGCCTGGTTCGGATTCGTGGTCCCGCCCTTCGCTGTTTTGGTCAGCATCGGCGTGCTGGTTTTAATCTACCTGATCCTGGCGGAACTAGTGAAACCATGGGCCATCAAGACGACGAGCAAACTGGTGTCCCGGCGTGGTGGTCAGGCAGTTTGGCCACCCCTAAAAGCCGCGTAGGAAATGTCCTGTCGGCTTTGAAGTGCATTGGGAAGGCTCAATTCGGAATCTTGCGAACCTCATCACCAGTATGGATTGCAGTCCCATTTCGATAAATGAGATCGTTTCTTGCGAAAGATCAATGCAGCAATACCGGGTTCGGAAAAGTTCCTTCATCCGGGTGGAGTTAAAGACATGGACACAACGGTTAGTAACCCTCCACGGTCAGATGGAGCAGCTGGCAAGGCGCCTGAACCCTTAGCGCCGAAGGTTGGAAAGCAAGTTCGACACTATTGGCTCGCGATCGGAATGGTGACAGCAATCGTTCTGCTGGCACTTGGTTTTTGGTGGTGGGCAAGTCATCGCACGGCACAAGCCAGTTACACGACCGTGCCGGTAACCCGCGGTTCGATCTCTCGTGACGTCATCGCCACAGGGACAATCAATCCGGAACTTACTATTGTCGTTGGTAGCTACGTCTCCGGCGTCATCCAAGACCTGCAATGCGACTACAACACGATCGTCAAAACCGGACAGATTTGCGCGACCATCGACCCGCGTCCATATCAGGCGATCGTCAACCAGGATGAGGCGAACTTGGCCGTCGCCGTTGCGCAGCTTCACAAGGATCAAGCGAACCTGACTTATACCCAATTGAACTATAGTCGCGACCAGAGGCTGGTCGACACCAAGGCCGTATCTCAAGACGTAGTAGACATTGCCAAAAATCTCACAGATCAAGCACAGGCCCAGATCGCGTTGGACCAGGCGACGATTGATCAACGAACGGCGGAGCTTTCCGCTGCGCAGATCAACCTGGACTACACAAACATCCGCTCGCCCGTGGACGGCATTATCGTCTCCCGCAATGTGAGCCAGGGCCAGACTGTTGCCTCCAGCTTCCAGACCCCGACGCTATTCCTGATTGCCAGTGATCTTACCAAGATGCAGGTCGACACAAATGTCAGCGAAAGCGACATCGGAACGATCCGCAACGGGCAAGAGGCGACGTTCACGGTCGACGCCTTCCCCGGTCGAAATTTTGAGGGCCTGATAACGCAGGTGCGGCAGTCACCGCAAACCGTGCAGAATGTCGTGACGTTTGATGCCGTGGTCGGCGCCGCCAACCAGGATCTCGCCCTCAAGCCGGGTATGACGGCATCGCTGCGCATCGTCACCGACAAGAGGGACAATGTGGTTCGCGTTCCAAATCAAGCCCTGCAGTTTGAGCCCACCTCCGTGGTTTCTAGCTCAAATGCTGAGAGTGGCACGCCGCAAGCAACGGCTGGCACCGGAGCTGCTGTTTGGGTCTTGCGCGGAGGAAAGATGGTTTCCGTTCCGGTCGTTACCGGGCTTGAAGACGAAACCTACACTGAAATCATCAAAGGCGACCTTCAACCGGGCGAGACCGCTATTACAGGACAAACCGGCACTCAAAGTTCGCTTTCCGCGGTCCAAGCAGCAAGGCCATGAGGTAATATATTATGGTCAACGACCCTAATCAGCCGGTTTTGAAACTGGAAGCGATCAGTCGGACATTCATCGTCGGTGATCTGGAAGTAAAGGCGCTGCGTGCGACGAATTTGATCTTGGAACGGGGCGAATTCGTTGCCATTATCGGATCCTCCGGCTCCGGAAAATCGACCTTGATGTCCATTCTCGGCTTTCTTGATCGTCCGACAGACGGGCGTTACTTCTTCGAAGGCGTGGATGTGAGCGAGCTTTCGGAGCCAGAGCTTGCCCACATCCGCAGTGAGCGTCTGGGTTTTGTCTTCCAGAGCTTCAACCTGCTGTCTCGCACAAGCGCCCTCGAGAATGTATGTCTGCCTCTATACTATGCGGATTCCGCACCCGCTGACGGGATAAGCCGCACTGACCGAGGTCGGGCGGCACTGGTGCGGATGGGGCTCGGCGAGCGTGAACGAAATACTCCTGGTCAACTATCCGGTGGACAGCAGCAGCGCGTGGCAATTGCCCGAGCCCTCATTAACGGCCCCAGCCTTCTTTTGGCGGATGAGCCCACAGGTAACCTTGACACGAAGACGTCGCACGAAATCATGGACACCCTTGTGGCGCTCAACCGCAACGAGGGTCTTACGGTTGTCCTGGTCACACACGAACCTGATATCGCCGCCTATGCCGACCGCGTTCTGACGATGCGTGACGGCGTCATTATCTCGGATGAGCATGTGGACAAGCCGAACCAGTCCGGTGATCTGCGACCGGGCCGTAGACGTATCGACGCGGCGGCCCCTGAAGGTAGTACAACTGCGTCCTACAGCGCCTGGGCTTTTGGCATGATGACGGTCGGTGCGGCGGCTCAGGCGATCAGGCGCAACATGATGCGCTCCGTCTTGACCATGCTCGGCGTCTTTATCGGTGTCGCCGCACTCATCGTCATGGTCGGTGTCGGTCAGGGGGCAAACGCCGCTGTCAGCAAGCAGATCGAGAGCCTCGGCACGAATGTCGTGGTTGTCTTGCCGGGGGCTCTGACATCAGGGGGCGTAAGAGGCGGTTTTGGAAGCGCAAGCACCCTCACCGAAGCGGATGCCAAGGCGATCAGGCAGCAGCGTACGGTCGCCGATGTCGGCTATCTGATCAGGCAGCAGGGCCAGGTCGAGTATGGCAGTGGCAATTGGACGACCAGCATTCAGGGTGTGAGCCTGTCCTACCCGGATATCACGAACTGGCATGTAGCTGTTGGTCAAGCGATTAGCGAAGACAACGAGACGCGTGCCGATCTGGTCGCCGTCATAGGCCAAACCGTCTACCGGCAATTGTTTGCGCAGTCCGCAAATCCAATAGGCTCTACCATCCGCATCAAGAATGTTCCTGTGCGCGTGATCGGCATGTTCGCTGCGAAAGGTCAATCGGCCCTTGGCCAGGATCAGGATGACATCGTCATGATACCTTTTACGACCGCCGAGCGTAGGGTGCTTGGTACCGCAGCGCCAAGCCAAGCGCAGGTCGCCAACAACTGGGCCTATCTTCCAGCACCAAACCCCTTCAATCTCCAGCCGAGACTGATCGGGTTTGCGAACATGATCTTTGTTCAGGCCAAGAGCGCCAACCAGGTTTCAGCAGCCATCGGTGACATTACAGAGACACTTGTCCGCCGACATGGGATCAAGTCGGGTGAAACGAAAGATTTCGATGTTCGAAACCTGAGCCAATTTGCCGAAACCGCAAAGAGCAGCAGTCGGATCATGTCCATTCTACTTGCCTCCGTCGCCTCCATTTCGCTTCTGGTCGGCGGTATCGGCATCATGAATATCCTGCTGGTATCTGTCACCGAGCGCACGAGGGAAATCGGCTTGAGAATGGCGATCGGCGCGCGCCGCCTGCATGTGCTTCTTCAGTTTTTGGCTGAGGCGATTTTTCTGAGTGTCAGCGGAGGCGTTGCGGGTATCGCAATGGGCATATGCGTCTCCTTTGTCATTGCTCATCTCTTCAAGTGGCCAGCACCGCTGTCGGTAACTGCGATTGTGGGGGGATTTCTCTTCGCGGCCATGGTGGGCGTGTTTTTTGGATATTACCCGGCACGAAAAGCCTCCAATCTCGATCCGATCGAAGCCTTGCGCTATGAATGACGGACGTTGTGAGCTGTCATTGGAACTCGTAGGTTGAAAGCCTGCGTGAAATCTCCGCTGCTCAAATCGCTAGGCAGGCCTATTTGTGGCAGGACCGCTCAAACAAGGAACACCTCAAGAGGCAATCGCCTCGAGTGACCCAAGGCGATCAAAGTATCGGTATCAGAGGCGACACGAAAGCAATCGTGCGCTGACCTGAGCTGTTGTTTTGAAACTTTCAGGACACAAGATGAGCAGACTAACTACTCTTGCCGTTATCGCCCTATGACTGAAGTGGGAGCTTACCGATCGGCATCGCGTCGACGAAGCCAGGAGTTCGGCCACCGCCCGAAAACCTTGGGGACTTCGTTTCTCAAGCGAGAGTCCGCTCCCTTTGGAGATCGACAGGCGTCCTGGTGATCACTAGCGTGTTTGAATATAGCTGCGCGGGAGAGCCATATAATGGTAACAATATCAATTACCTAAGTTCCATAATTGTTATTACGTGCGATTAGCCGGCTAATGAACCGAGTGCTCTGCTCTCAAGAGAAAGCGTCAATGATTGCAACGGTATGACTTCGAAAGATCTCGGCATGCTCGCTGTCAGTCAAGCCGCATCCCTTCTATTACCGTCAATCTAACCATCATGTCGCTTTGTGTGACCATGCCAGGATATTGGCCTCTACCTCCTTTGCCCGTTCCTTTCGCGGTGGCCTGTAAGCCTCGGCGATCGACATCGGCTTTCCCAATCAGTGTTTAAGTCGCAAAGAGTGAAGCGGATTAGGGGGAATAAATGGATGACGCTTGTCAGGAAAGGGAGGAAGGATCGTTATGCTCGGCTTTGACTGAGATCCACGAGGCGGAGCCGGAACAAGAATTTTTGCTATCGTCGATGCCTGGTTGGGGGGCACACCAAGCCCTTTCAGGGCGCCCTCGGCGGCCCCTTGACTTATCCTCATGCCGGAAGCAGCCGGCAGTTGCGCAAGGTAAGCAGCCGAGTCCGCAGGATGCTTCTTGAAGTCGTGAATAGTTTCTATGAGATCGCCTGCGTCCTTTTCAGCCGTTTCGAATGCTGTCCTCTCCGCCAGGAAGACGGATTGCGCACCCGCCAATTCTGGTAGGGTACTCGGCCGCATGGAACCTGTCAGGTAGAGCTGAGCAACAAATAAGCAATCGGAATACATTAGTTCGGCCTTCGGATTTGAAGTGTCGCGGTCATCTCGTTCCCAAATCCACTGAAAGCGGGGATGTAGGCTGACATCCCCGGTGGCGCGGCATGATTTAAATATATCCGCCAGCATTTTATCGGTTTTGCCATGAGCGACATACTCGAAGAATGCATTCTCCGGATCCTGTGCCGCGACGGACCGCGCAGCCTGGAGCGTCGTGATGGAGGGAATTCCACCATATTTCAGGAGGATGTAAGCGGCAACGGCGACGTCGTGCCGGGGATAGCCGGCATCGTTAACGACAGAATTCAGCCGTTCAACTATTCCTGCGCTGTCTGAAGCCGCTCTGGCCACTGTATTGACCCAAACCCGGGCTGTATCGAGCCTGTCCAGCTGATCGTTTAGGCTCGACAGCAATTTGTCGATCTGGGATGACAGCGCATCGAGTCGAAGAAGATCGCTCGCTCCGGGTACCTGTTTGACCGATGCAACAGCTTGTCCGTATGTCGCCTTCAGTGTCTGCAGGGACTGTCTTTGCACGGTCAACTGCGGAAGTGTGCCAGGCACAAGAACAGAGTCGCAAACGTCATTTCCAACGCCCAAGCTTAAGGCAACTCGATCCATCACTGGGCAATCTACAAGCTTGAATGCGCATCGCTGGTCCCGGCAATATTCCGGGATAAAGCCGGCGTAGGCGTTCGCCTCAATCCAGTGGGCCCATTTCTTAAAGGCGTCGACGTCGTGCTCGTGCAGGATGTACAGCCAGACGCCGGCGGCATGGTCATTGCTGAAATTTGTTTCAGTGCCACCCTCCGCGGGCTTTAAGCGCGCATTGCGCGGCGATCTCCACCATTTCCCGCTCTGATCCTGCGAGCGCTTTACGGTCTTGCATTCAGCAGAATGACCAACGCTGCATAGCAGCCCGGAAAAGAGCATCGCATCGCCATCATTGCACACTGCCCACGGTGGGTTAGGATTGCTCTCCTTTTTTTGACGGTAGTCATATTCCTTGGATAGAAAATCGCCGTCAGGATCGGGGCACATTGGACTATTATCGCTCCAATACTTCATATCGGTACGCAGGCGCGCGATTTCTGCGTCCGACGCCGCCCTTGAAGGGATCGCGTTGAGGCAGGAGAGGCCGATAGCGAGCGACGCCACAATTGTTGCCATGCAAGACATGCGCATCACCCCGCCTCCAGCCGAGTTACAGACCACATGCATTCCTAGACATCCTGGCTTCCAGCCTATCACATTGAAGAAGGGCTGCAATCTGATGGGCCTACGGCCTCGCAGCGGTTCTTGCTTTTGAGTGGATGCAGTCTGCCAGCAACGGAGTTGGATCTCCGCAAGCCTAAGGCGTCTTGGTGTAGTAGAAAGAATGTCGGCACCCGCACCCGGTGCCCCATGCGCATCGAAATGGATCCGGAGCCGTGCCGCAGCGCGACCTGCGTCAACCCGCGCTACATCGATGCGCGACCCGCAGATGGTTCGGCGACAAGATGCCAATCGAAGCGGCTATGGCGCCTCTTCGAACAGGTCGACTGCCAGATCTTGCAAGTGACCTTTCCCCCACGGTTTTCTCCAGTTTTGAGTTCGCTCTGGTATTTTTTGAGGCGCTCCCCGAATTTGGCGCTTTCCTGGCTAATGAAAATTCCGACTTTTCACCTTGAGAGTATCGACATGCAAATCCGGTACTTATCCCGAGCCAATTCCCTATAGCCCGAGATTTCCGGTAAACTCGGCGCAAAGGCTCGGCATAGTTCCAACGCGTTGGAAGTCCGCAATCGGCCCAAAGCGGGCTTACAGTCCATCAGTGTGATGGAGAGCGAACAGCCGCCTCCGACTTCATTTGGCTCAGAATGCGCGTTGACTGATCTCTCGACACCCGCCGTCACTAATTGAGATGCGGCCCAACAGTTCGGTTTTTCTGCCGTATTGAAAATACTAACAAAAGTAGATTACTTGCTTGCGTGGCAACGTAGGATGGAGTCGTACGCCGGAAATCGATCTGGTGTCCGTCGATCTTGCTGAAGCGTACAAGTGGTGCCCGTCTCGAATAGGGGGAATTATGCTCGATTGGTCCAAGCTTGAAGATGATGTGAGAACGATAGCCCAAACTCACTGGAACGCGCCATGTAGTCCAAGAACCATCCACGGCGTCAGATGTGACGGCGTGATTGAGGTTAAGCGCGACCACTGGATTGCAATAGAGATATCGAAATCCGACACCTTAGAAAAGTTGAGAACCGACTTAGCAAAATTCGGAGCAATCCGCTTGGCTCAAATGGCGGTGGGGATATACACAGAATGTTTGTTCATAACAGCGGGTGAAACGAGTTCACTGAAGGACACCGGCAGAGCAAATAACGTCGAAGTAATGTCGGTTGCAGAGTTCGCCGGCAGGTTCATTGGTAAAGGCGAATACGCACACATCCGCAGAACCCAAAAGTTCGGGAGCGCTGTCGACCCAGACACAGGGGGAAAAGACAATGCTTCTTTTGCCGACGTTCACTATATCTCGAGCGACAATGGCAATGAACTCAATATTTCGAATATCGCTGAGAATGTTGCCAATCGAAAAAAGATGATCTTGATTGGCGAGTTTGGTAGCGGCAAATCCAGATGTGTCCAGGAGGTATTCTTAACACTCAGCAACGATGAGGATATGTTTCCGACAATTGCAATAAACCTTCGTGATTGTTGGGGTTTGCAAAGCTTTGACTTGATACTTCGAAGCCATCTGGAGAGTCTGGGCTTATCAAAGCTCGCCGACAATCTGATTAAGTTGTCACTGGCGGGGAAGGTGCGGTTTTTGCTGGATGGTTTCGATGAGATCGGCTCGCAGTCGTGGACGGGCGAAATCGAGCGACTGAAAGACCTCCGGCGCCGCAGCTTGAAAGGAGTGTTTGACCTAATAGCGAAATGCGGAGGCGGGGGGCTACTGATTACCGGACGGGAGCACTACTTCTCTTCAAACGAAGAAATGCTCGACTGCCTTGGTCTGGCTGATGGGCAGGTCGAGATTATTGAATGCCGTGATGAGTTTTCTGACAGCGAGTTGCAGCATTATCTTTCGGCAAATTCCATCATGGTTGATGTTCCGTCATGGATGCCCCGTAAGCCTCTGATCTGTCAGCTATTTTCTAAACTTCCCACAAATGAGCTCACTTCGATCTCAGACGATGCCGTCGATGAAGTCGATTTCTTCGAGAAGTTTTTAGATGCGATTTGCGCCAGAGAACGAAGGATCCATCCGTCTATAGATGACAAGATATTAAAAGCCGTTTTGCTGAAGCTTGCAGACACCTCACGCGAAAAGAAAATGCTGCCCGAGGAGATTACCCCCGAGGAAATTAACAAGGCGTTCTTCGAAGTTTCCGGCCTCACTCCCCTAGATGAGTCTGCAATTATGCTCCAACGCCTCCCGTACCTAGGAAGGACTGGATCAGAGAATGCTAACCGCACCTTCATTGACGAATATGCAAAAAGTGGTTTGCGAGGGTTGTCGCTGTGCAATCACATTTATATGGCGGATAAAGCTATTTCATCGAGTGCTTGGAGGGGAGCTGTAGGTGAATTTGGTGCCCGCGTGGTATCTAGCCGCGTTACCAATTGGGGTGAAGCACAAAAGTACGGGCAGTATTGCGCCAACTATGGTAACTCCCAGGTCGCAGCAGACATAGTAATTTCGAGGTTGTCCGGCGATTATTCCGAGATAGATTATTCAGGTTTTCGAGTGGATGGCGCGCATTTCGATCTCATGGATTTTTCCGGAACTAGAATATTAAATTTGAATATTTCAAGTTGCTCAGCATCTGAGGTAAATTTAACCGAAGCAAAATTTGATAATTGCAATTTTAAAGACATGATAGGACAAAGAATACTAGGCGTTGGATCAGTAGCCAGATTACCTGATTGCTTTGAAGGATGCGATTTTACGAACTTTGATCAAGCTGACAATACGGCACGTATTAGCGAACTTCCTTTGACGAACGCCCAAAAGACACTCTTGTCCCTGATAAAAAAGCTATTCTTTCAGCGCGGACGAGGACGCAAACAAGAAGGTTTACTCAGAGGTGCGGAAGACTATTGGGATAAGAAAACGGCGACCTCTTTTCTCGGCTACGCTCTAAAGAACGGCATTGTTATCGAAGCAAAGGGAGACGAGGGTAAAATCTACGTACCACAGCGTCGGCATATGCGCAGGATGGCTGATATTATGGAGCGGATGGCCGGTTGTGGAGACGTGATCTGGACGTTAGCTGACTGAATCACGGCCTCTATGAGTTTCGAACCGATATTTCATAACCACTGCCACCAAGGGCGATGATGCCTCTTTACATACCCTTGCAACGTAGGGCGAACGTTCCTGACTTCTCGCGCTTGAGGTCGGCCGTTCGCCTTGGACTCTTCACTCGATCTTCTCTGCTGAAATGACCACTATTGGCGCAAAGCGAACGACCTTTGATATCGGCAAAAAGTTGCCGTCATCAATGGAAATTCCGACTTTTCACCTTGAGCGTATCGATATGTAAATCCGGGATTTATCTCGAGCCGGAAACTATGCCGAGCGCATTCCCTAAAGCCCGAGATTTCAGGTGAAGCTGCCTGGCAAGTTCGGCATAATATTCAATACTGAAAGGCAGGATCCGGCCCATTGCGGAGGTCATCGCATTTGATAAGGTCGCTCAAAGAACAACCTGCTGGTCGTGATCCAGGAATCCATTGATGGCGAAATTCGGTGAGTTAAGAGCGATAGGACATAATATCGCTGACTCCATGGCGTCCGGGATGGGATTCATGATCGGTGTCTATACGATGAATGTCTATGCTGAGGTTGCTGCTGCGCCAGAAGGCTATATCGACGTTGATTTTCTGACTGGAAGAGTGTCGGGTGGATCAGTCACAAAATCCTTTATGGATGACGTCAAGAAATATCAGCTAGAATTACCTAGTCTCTGTGAACGGCACGGGATCGAGATAGCAAGCTTCCGCAAACTGACCGTTCGGTTTTCAGGGCAAGGGGTTTTGCGTGGTTTCAGCGTGACAACGGAAGATCACCAAGGCCGATCTTCCACGGACCACTTCCGTGGAAGCCCCGGAAAACGGGTCAAAATCCTGGATCACTTGGGTAGAGTACGGCCACGATAGATGACGACCCCTATCGGCGCGATGCGGAAGCCGGCTATCGGCCCATTGCGGACTTGTTGGCGGAAGATGAGCGCTCCGAAGGCAACTGGAATAACTTCATGGCTCCTCTCCCCACCCCGCCTAAGCTCAAGCTGTCTCGACTGCGCGACATTGGCTGGTCGTTATGGGACCCAATTGGCTTGCTGGGGCCTCAACAGCGATGGGACGAGGGCGAAGCCAAAGCGTTCGCAGACGAATACGATACGTACCTGATCGAGGCTGCTGGACTGTTGCGACGAGGCACTCCCGAGAGAATGTCACGATCATCAACGGTAAAAACGTAAATATGGCGATGTCGATGGCACTTCGGCCGGCATCGAGGATGGATGTAATTAGTACTGTCATGGGAACGAGATTGGATATGTTCCCGCGCCGAACTGCGCGGCTGGTATGATCGAGAAAGCGGCCCGGGATATCTGATCCCGAGCCCTCTTTTTGAGGCTTCATTCAGGTCTAAAGCTTTCAGCGAAGAACCTGGCAATCTCAAAATAGGCTTGCATACGATTGCTTTCCATGAGCGCCAGATGCGTCGCCTCTCCGATTTCAACCCATCTCCGGTACGCAGCGCCGGTGAGCTGCCCGAAATAAGACCGAGCCAAATCAAGCGGAACATCAATGTCCCATTCGCCGTGCAGCAGCAGCACTGGAGAGCGGATGTCGCCTGGGTTATAATACGGATTCTCAGCTCGCCAATAGGTGCGAATGTCCTGAATGGGCCCGTTGGTGGCGCGGAGCTTTCCTAGCTCCCGCTCGACCATCGATGTCTCTTCGGCAAGAGTGAATTGTGCCCAGAGATCAAACCAGCCCTCAGGAACAAGACGTTCGCGGGCGTGTTCAGGTGCAGTGCCCAGCCAACGGTTGAGAGCTGCGTGAACCGGAACCAGGCGATATGAACCCAAGGAGCCGCCCTGGTCGATCGGAATGGGTGCGTCGCTCAGCCATTGCGGCGCGAGAAGCGCAAGTTTGACGACCTTGTCGCCATTGGATGCAGCATATGCCCCTGCGACCGTGCCACCCCACGACATCGCGAAAATATTGACAGCCTTGAGATCGCGAAGACGGAGAACGAAATCGATAACGGTTGCGAAATCCGTGACGCCGGTGTCGGTGGCAATAACGGGAGGATTAAGGTCGGGCTCTACCAGCATCTCCGGCGGGCGATCGGATCTTCCATAGCCGCGAACGTCGACCGCGAAGACATCGAAACCTTCATTGGCAAGGAAATCGAGGAAGGACATCCCGTTGAAAGGCACATCGTAAAGACTTCCGGATGAGAAGGTAGCCCCATGCACCATCACGATCGTCTTTTCGCCAAGAAAGACTTTGTGATCTTTCCGTCTCTTGTTGCGGACATAGAGCTTGATGCCCGCAGTGTCGCTCTCGATGTGGTGTTCTTGGAACAGGATCTGGTTTGCGTCGAATTCTGGAGTTGTGAGCTTGTTTTTAGGCATAGGTCCACCTGAATGTTTGGTCCTCGCGGGTGACGTAGCCCGCTGATGAGCCGGGAAAATGAGTTGAGAAGTACATCGCCCGATTGTTGGCCGTGAGTTCCAGTACGCGACGCCTGGATTGGGCGGCTTGGTCCGGAAACTCGCAAAAGACAGTATTGAGGTCGGGATGTGCCACCTGGATTGGATGGTTCATGACATCACCGCCGAATATCGCCACTTCATTGTCCCATTCCAGCAAAACGGACATATGACCGATGCTGTGCCCGGGAGTTGGCAGGAAAGTAAATCGATCCAGAAAGGGACCGCCCGCGCCGTCAACAAAATCGGCAAGCCCAGCCTCGATTACGGGTCGCACACTGTCTTCGTAGACGCCGGCGCTGTGGATATTGGCTGCGTTATGGCTGGCGACCGACGAGTAGTATTCCTGCTCGGCGCGCGGAAAGATGTAGCGAGCATTCTTGAATGTTGGCAGCCATTTTCCATCCTGGAGTACGGTATTCCAGCCGGAGTGATCGACGTGCAGATGCGTATTGACAACGAAGTCGACCTCTTCCGGCGCAACGCCCGCATCACGCAGCCGGTCCAGAAACGGAATGGCCTGATGATGGAAAATGGGATTGCTCGGCCTTTCCTTATCGTTGCCGGAGCCGGTGTCGATGAGGATGATATGGTCCGGCGTCCTGACGAGCCAGGTATGGATGCTCACGACGAGGGTATCTCGGTCCTCGTCCATATCGACTGCTGCCAGCGTTGGTACCAGCGCTTTGATCTCTTCGGATTTGGCCGTTGGGTATAGGAAGGAAGGGGGCACATGATGCAGATATTGTTCCTGCACCTTCCTCACCGTCGCGCCGGCAATATGATATTCTTTTCCAAGATCGCTCATGGAACGTCCTCTTTTGAATTGAACTGAAACCGCGGGCAGCGCTGTCCGGTGGTTATGGACAATAGGCGCGATTCATGTAACGATCAAATCGATGAATGAAATTGTCTCCATCGATCATTTCAATTTATGGTCTTTCGACCTCAACCTGCTTGTCGCCTTCGATGCGCTCATGAAGGAGCGGAGCGTGACGAAGGCTGCCGTTCGGCTGAAGATCCAGCAACCTGCCATGAGCCACAATCTCGCGACTCTTCGGACACTGCTGCAGGACGAGCTATTCGTCCGCGTCGGCCAGGTCATGCAGCCGACGCATCGAGCACTGCATTTTGCCGGAGCCGTGGAGCAGATACTCAGCCGCACACAGAAGGCAATCGTAACTCCCACGACCTTCGAACCCGATCGAGCAGAGCAAATCTTCCGCATCGGTTTTTCCAGCGAACTGGAAGTGCTGCTCGTGCCGCGTCTTGCCGCGATGTTAAACGAGACGGCCCCCGGCATCAGGGTGCTTGCCCGCTCAGCCGATCCGCAGCTGGTTCACAAGCTTCTCGACGATAACGCCATTGATCTTGGCGTCGGCTGTTACGATGACGGCAACAACAGGCATCGGCGGAGCCTTTTATTTGAGCAATCACTGATGTGTTGCTACAACCCGAACCTTCTTGACCTTCCCCAAAAATTGGATCGCAGCACCTATATTGGACTGAAGCATGCGCTCGTTTCGCAAAAGGATGCCATCGAAGGCTGCATTGATGATGCGTTGAAGCGGATAGGTGTCCGGCTCGACGTATCGGTGGCCGCGCCGGAATTCTTGACTGTGCTTACCGCTGTCCTGGAAGCACCCTTGATCGCGACCCTGCCGACGAGGATCGTCAAGCGATACGCAGGCCTGTTTGGCTTGGCGACGGTCGATACTCCTCTGGATTTAACGGTGAGCCCAATATCGATGGTTTGGTCCGTCGCGAGCGACAATGATCCTGCCAATCGATGGATGCGATCTCAGGTGACAGGCCTGGTATCTGGTTACTGATCTTGTCCCATCATATATCCACCGCCGAGCGAAACATGTGTCGCTCGGCGGTGTGACGATGCCTGGCGTCGTTCTGATCCTTTGACAGGAAGGAACAACACGTTGCTTCCTTCCGCCAAAGAACCAGATCTTAGTAGGGACTATCAGGCGTAGACACCCTGACGAGCTTCTTGTTCAGAAACTCTTGGATGCCGAGGCCGGAGAGCTCGCGGCCATAGCCCGAGTGCTTGACGCCGCCAAAGGGGAGTTCCGGTGCGGTCCAGGTCGGATGGTTGATGAAGACCATGCCAGTATCGATCTGGCTCGCGACCCGTTTGCCTCTCGCGATGTCATTCGTAAAAACAGATCCGCCAAGACCGAACGGCGAGTCATTCGCCAGTTCGATGGCGGCAGCCTCGTCCTTAACGCGGAATATCAGTGCTACTGGCCCGAACAGCTCCTCGTAGTAGGCAGGGTTGCCCGGAGCGACTTCGGTCAGAACCGTGGCTTCGAAGAAGTAACCCGGACGTTGTGCCCGGTTCCCACCCAATCTCAACGTGGCACCGGCTGCGACCGCACGCTTGACTTGATCCGCAAGGTTCAAGACAGCTTTCTCGGACGATAGAGGGGCGAGCGTCGTTTCGGGGTCCCTCGGGTCGCCCATTTTTAGCGCGGCCATGGCGGCGTTGAATGCTTCGACAAACTCGTCGTAACGGCTTTCGACGACGATGAATCGCTTTGCGGCGACGCAGCACTGACCAGTGTTGTTCATTTTGCCCCAAAGAGCCCACTTCAAGGTCTCGGCAGGGTCAGCGTCTTCAAGGATCACGAAGGCATCGCTGCCGCCGAGTTCCATGGTCGATTTTTTCAATTGCTTAGCCGCCTCGGCCGCGACTACAGAGCCGGCGCGTTCGCTGCCGGTCAGCGCCACGCCCCTGATCCGTGGGTCTTCGATTAACGAAGCAACCTGAATGAAGGAGGCGAATACATTGCTGTATATACCGGCTGGAGCCCCTGCCGCCGCGAAGAGCTCCTCGAAGGCGACAGCGCATTGCGGGACGGACTCGGCATGTTTCACCATGACCACATTGCCGGCCATGATGTTCGGTGCGGCGAAGCGGGCGAGCTGGTAGTAGGGGAAGTTCCGCGGCTCAACACCGAGCAAGACGCCAATGGCGTCGCTTTCGATGAAAGCTTCACCCTGCGGGGTGTCAATCGGTTCCGGTGCCATCATTCGCTCGGCATTGTTGGCATAGTAGTCGAGAATGTCGGCGCTGAGCCGCACTTCGCCCCGGCTCTCGACCAAGAGTGGGGAGTATTGCTCCGATACTGACAACGCGTGCATCTCAATGAAAATTCCGACTTTTCACCTTGAGCGTATCGATATGCAAATCCGGCACATAGATATCCCTGGGCTTGACGGTACGTTTCGGGGTCTCGCGCGGATCGGGTCCGCCTCCATGGGTAAAATGGTCCGCCCGGGTAAAGGGCAGTGTGAACGATTGGTCGCGATCGGCGAGACCCGACAAGTCTCCGGAGAGATCGAATAGCTGCTGCGCGACCAGATGCACGACCTCCCCTTCCCGCTGGATACGCCCATTGATTGCCATCATCGATGATCCGAGAAGCACGCGACGACGGCGTTCGAACAGCGTCGGCCAAACGACGATGTTTGCTGGCCCCGTCTCGTCCTCGATCGTCAGGAACATGACGCCTTTGGCGCTACCGGGGCGCTGTCGTACGAGAACGAGGCCAGCCGCCATCAGCCATCGCCCATCACGGGCACCCATGGCGTCCTGGCAGGTGACGATATTCCGTTCGGTCAAATCCCGGCGCAGGAAAGCAATCGGATGCTCCCGAAGCGTCAGGCCTGTGTGTCCATAATCCTCAACGACATTGTGGCCCTCCGTCATCTGCCGGAGAACGACGTCCGGCTCCTGTTGTTCGGCAATCGCACGCGCCTCCCGTTCGGACGCAGCAGCAAACAGCGGTAACGGTTCATCCCGTAGCGCCTTGATCGCCCAGAGCGCATCGCGTCGTTGAAGCTTCAGCGACGGCAGGAATGCGTCGGCCTCTGCAAGCTCGACCAGGGACGCGGCGGGCACGCCTGACCGCCGCCACATGTCGTCAACGCTCTCGAACGGCAGATCCATGCGGGCGGCCGTGATCCGCGCAACGTCGGCTTCTGGCAGGCCTCGAACCATGCGCATGCCGAGACGAACGGCATGACGAACGCTCCCATCAACAGGTTCGAGTGTGCAATCCCACCGGGACCGGTTGATGCAGACGGGACGGACTTCGACGCCATGTCGCCTCGCATCCTGGACGATCTGGGCAGGCGCATAGAAACCCATTGGCTGCGAGTTCAACAAGGCAGCGCAGAAGGCGTCGGGATGATGCCATTTCACAAAGGATGAGGCATAGGCGATGAGGGCGAAGGAAGCCGCGTGACTCTCCGGGAAACCGTAGGAACCAAATCCTTCGAGCTGTGAGAACGTCTTCTCGGCGAACTCCGATGTGTAGCCGTTTCTGACCATTCCGGAGACAAGCTTGTCCTTGAACTTCGACACCCCGCCAGTGAACTTGAAGGTCGCCATCGACTTGCGGAGCTGGTCGGCCTCGCCACCGGTAAATCCGGCACAAACCATCGCCACCTTCATCGCGCTTTCCTGGAAGAGCGGCACCCCGAGCGTCTTGCCGAGCACTGCCTCAAGTTCAGGTGTAGGATATTCGACCCTCTCCTTGCCCTCCCGCCTGCGAAGATAAGGATGCACCATATCACCTTGGATTGGACCGGGGCGGACGATGGCAACCTGGATGACGAGATCGTAGAAGGTCCGAGGCTTCATCCTCGGCAGCATCGACATCTGGGCACGGGATTCTATCTGGAACGTGCCAAGGGTGTCGGCCTTGCGGATCATCGCGTAGGTTGCGGGATCCTCTTGGGGTATCGAGGCAAGATTGAGATCGTCGTTCTTATGGTCCCGAATGAATGCGAAGGCCTTCGACATGCAGGTCAGCATGCCGAGCGCCAGCACGTCGACTTTCATCATCTTCAGCGCTTCGACATCGTCCTTGTCCCATTCGATGACCTGACGATCCTTCATCGTGGCGGGCTCGATGGGCACGAGATCATCGAGACGCTCATGGGTGAGGACGAAGCCGCCGGGGTGCTGGCCGAGATGCCTTGGAGCCCCCATCAACTGCTGGGCGAGTTTGAGCGTCAGGGCCAGACGGCGGTCATCCGGATTGAGGTTCAACTCTCGGACATTCTTCTCGCTGATCTCGTCCGACCAGGACCACATGCCCGACGACAAGGCCTTGATGACATCCTCGGGGAGCCCAAGTGCCTTGCCGACGTCGCGGATCGCTCCTTTGGCACGGTAGCGGGTGACCGTAGCGCACAGAGCCGCCTTGTCGTGGCCATAGGTCTTGTAGATCCATTGAATGACCTCCTCACGCCGTTCATGCTCGAAGTCGACGTCGATGTCAGGTGGTTCGTCCCGTTCCTGAGAGACGAAGCGCTCGAACAGAAGGTTGTTGGTCTCGGGATCGATGGAGGTGATGCCGAGGATATAGCAAACGGCGGAGTTGGCGGCGGAGCCCCGCCCCTGACAGAGAATGCCCTGACTGCGGGCATAACGCACAATCGAAAACACCGTCAGGAAGTACGGCGCGTATTTCATGGTGCGGATGAGATCGAGTTCGTGCCGGATCACCTTGAGCACTGACTGTGGCAGCCCTTCGGGGTATCTGTCTGGGATACATTCGCGGACATAATGCTCAAGGGATTCCTGGGCCGTCTTGCCCGGCACGATCGCCTCCTCCGGATACTGATAGGTCAACTCCTCCAGCGAGAACTTGCAGCGTTCGACGATCTCCATCGTCCGCCGAAGCGCCTCGGGGTAACGTGGAAACAGACGCTCCATCTCGTCCGGAGGCTTCAGAAATCGGTCGGCATGCCTTTCGCGTTCAAAGCCAATGTCATCGATGACCGTGTTGTTGCGGATGCAGGTAACGACATCCTGAAGTTGTCGGCGGCTGGGCGCATGAAACAAAACATCGTTGGTCACCACGGTCTTCACCGAAAACCGGGCCGCAAGATTGGACAGCTCATAGAGCCTCATCTGATCGTTCGGCCGTCGACGTAGACAGAGCGACAGATAGGCACTATCACCGAAGATCTCACCGAGTTTCCGGAGCTGGACGGCACAGGTCTCGTCGGCCAGATCAGGCACAAGAATGCCGATCAGGCCTTCGCCATAGAGAGCGACGTCTTCAATGTGGAGGACGGACTGTCCTTTGCCGCCCCTGGCTTTACCGAGCGTCAGCAGCCGCGTCAGGCGCGAATAGGCTGCCCGATCCGTCGGATAGACCAGGATCGACATGCCGTCCGCCAAATCAAGCCGGCAACCGACGACCAGACGAAGCCCCGTAGCCCGGGATGCCTCCAGGGCTCGAACGATCCCGGCAAGGCTGTTGCGATCAACGATGCCGAGTGCCTCGATCCCAAGCGCCTTCGCAGTGACAAACAACTCGTCGGCAGAGGATGCGCCACGCAAAAAGGAGAAATGGGTGGTGACCTGCAGCTCTGCGTATCTCATGCGAAGATCCCATGCAGGAACCACAGATGCGATCCCGTGTCAGGATCGACACCGTCACCGCTGCGATAGATCCAGAAGCGCTCACCGGTCTCGTCCTCGATCACGAAATAGTCGCGTACCGCCGCAAGCTCGGCATCCCTCTTCCACCATTCTCCGAATATTCGTTCCGGGCCGTCGGCACGCCTTACTCTCCGTCGCTTGCCGCGCCAGGTGATGCTGGCTGGCGGATGGTCTGGCAAAAGCGCGATGGCTTCGATGCGGTCGGGGTACGACAACAGACGAACAGGTCTCGGCCAATGATGCACCCAAGCCTCGGCAACCTCCTCAGAAGCCGCCGAAATTCTCCGAACGCTGCGCTCGGGAACGTCTGACGCGACGGGAGCGACCCGGTACACACGTTGCCCACGGTTGCCGAAGGTGTCGATCAAGGGCGTGATATCCTGGTCGTTATCATCGACCAAGGAGGACGCCCGTTGCTCGTCGCCAAGCGGTTCGGTCATGACAGCGACAAGCGTCAGCTTCTCTATGCCGAAACCGGGTTCGATTTGTTCCGTGCGATCACGGAAAAGCTTGGTGAGCCAAGCGATATCGCGGGCTGGCTTGGCGGTTCCCGCCCGTATGGCCTGCCTGACGCCGTCGACCTTCTCGACAATGAGATCGGTTCGCCGGACACCGAGCCCCTTGCGCTGCAACTCGGCAACAAGCTGTGCGATCAGGCGTCCGACATATTTGTTGATGGTTTCCGCCGCACCGATGGGCTCGGCGAAGGAGCGGCTGACTTCAACCAGTTCGGGTGTCCGAATGGGATCGATGGGCTCCCGCACACGACCAAACATCTGATCGAGTCGCCTGCCGATCTCCGGGCCAAAACGGAGTGTTAGGGGTGCACGAGGTGTCGCTGACAGCTCGCCGATGGTTCTGAAACCCAGCGTTCGTAAATCACCGACGATTTTATCCGGCAATCGAAGGCGGGAGATAGGCAGGTGCTCGACGGCGCGAGCGGTCTCACCAGGTGGTATGATGACGGTTTCCCGGCTGATGGCACGTGCGCAGGCATGGGCAGCGCCCCATGTGTCCGCGATCGCCACATGCGTCGCCAGCCCCCTCGCCCGGAACCGATTAGCGATCCCGGTCAGCATCGGCAGCTCGCCGCCCTGCAAATGATCGGCACCTTCCGTGTCCATGACGATCCCGTCGGTCCCATCCATGGCAACGATCGGAGAATATTGCGTGAGCGCCCAAAGCGTGATCCGTTCGAGGGCTTCCATGTCAGCGGAGAGATCGGCGTCGATCATGAGAAGGCCGCTGAACAGCGCCTGCGCCTCGGCGGCTTTCATGCCGACCCGCACGCCCACTTTCTTCGCCGCAGCATCTGTCGCAGACACCCAGCGCTTGGAGCCGCTTCTGGCAATGACAACAACCGGCTGTTCAGGCGAAATGGCGGGATCTGCCCGCCTGATCCTGTCGGTCGGAAGGTCCGGTAGACATATCGATACGACCCGAGGCATCACACGCTCCAACGATAAACTCGGCGCATTCGCCTGCTTTCACTCTCATCAGTTCCAGGAACCACCTGGCTCGGCCGACGCCTGGAACAGGAAGTTCTTCGGACGGCAGCAAACTCACTCTCCAGCGTGTCGTCGAGGCCGTCGGCTGCCCGAAATCTGACGCTTCCGTCTGCCTCCTCCATCGTCGGACGATGAGACCCATCGTTCCGGTTTTTTCGGCCGCCAGCTGTAGACGTCGGGAGGCAACCATCGGCAATCGGACGATTTCACCAACGACAGCTCCGAGGCCGCCAAAAGCCAAGGCTTCCTCCATGGATGCGAGGACGTCCTCTTCCTTGTCGGCTTCGACGAAGATAACCCGATCCGGGTGAAGTCCCGCTTGCGCCAAAGCCGGGAAAAAGAGGTCCGGCCGCGTCAGGCACCAGACGATCTTTCCCTTGGTCCTAGCCGCAATCCCCGCCACGAGCAGAGCTGCGGCTGCGCCGTCGACGACACCTGTTCCGCCTCCGGCAAACTCGTGCAACGCCCCATAGGCCAGCCCACCGCCGGGCAGAACGGCGTCGATCTCGGAAACCCCGAACGGCAAATGGCCTGCCTTGCGAGCAACACTTTGCTCCAGCGCCGCAATGCGGGTACGAAGCTCCGATATGACGTGCTCAAGAGCAACCGCCATTATGCACTGAATCCTTTCGGTTCGTGGTTGAAAACACGACTTGACGCCGTCACTTATGAAATATGTTCCCGTTTTGTTCCTAAATGCAAATCAAGTCAAGATGGCCAAAACAGGAATTTATTCCCTTAATTTTAGTGGAGTTTAAATTTCCAAGATGAATCAAAATGGTAGAAGGGAGCAACAACCAAGCATTGTTGTGGAAATATCTTTCCCTCTAGGTTCTGTTTTGCGATTCATTGGAGATACCCTGAAACAACCGGCGAACTAGCTCCAATTTGCAAAGCGGATTGGAGTATTGCTAGTAACGGGCTGCTCTCAGCCAAGTTGGGAGGTAAGACTTGGCGAGGGGAAAAGCTGGAGCTCTGAGAGGAGCAAAAGGGTTGCTCCCGCCCTCCCAGCACCATTCATGGATAGTGCTGAGCGTATCGCAGGCCATTCGCAACCGATCAGCTTGATAAGATGATCGCAGACGGATAACGTTCAGCGATCGGGTGCCTCGCCTAACCTGCTGCCGGGTTGAAGGGTGAATTTCGAAATTTGATGACGACCGTGATCAACAAGGTCGAAGCGTAATCGGCAGACTTCGACTGAGAACGACGGATCGTCTCATGACCTTTCTACGCACCCTCCGATTTTCATCGTCAAACATCGCCGCACTAAAGAAGTCGCTGCGCGAAAAACATCCATACATTGGCTCATCCCATGCAGATGAAGCACTGGCCGCCTCGTTCGGTTTCAATTCTTACGCTGCGATGCTCGCCCTGTTGCGCCATGTGGGTGATACAACCCGGGTGATGATTGGACTCGATTACTTCCTACTGGCTATCCGACTCAACGAACTTGGATATCCAAACATCTCAGTCTCCGATTTGGGCCGGTTCGTATGGAAGACTGAGTTTCCAGTTGCACCGTACGACGAAAGTACGGAGCAAGCCGTGAAGTTGATTAAGGTGCCAAAGGCCGCAAATTCTTCCTGAAGCAGTGGAAGTGACCATGAGACAAAGGAGACCAAGGATGGCGAAGTGAATAACCTATGAGGGACTTCACCACATGATTCCCGCCCGTTCAGGTAGCTAAACTAAACCTGCGGTAGATGATAGGTTCATTCTACCGGCTCGACGCCACCCCGGGCCGGGCAGCATAGCGTCCGACAGTTGCCTCGAACTATGCTGTCGGACGCGTCTCTATATTCCAACTGTCGATCTCGGATTCCAGCGCCTCAAATGCGACCGGAAGCCCAAGAACAGGCGGCTAACTTAAACGTCGTCATATCAATCAAATGCAGAATCTCATTCAACGAAATCTAGCCTTCTATCGCCTGGCTCTTGTGGGTTTGACCTCCCTCGGGCTCTACTTCTATTCTGACGTCTTCATCTTCATCCCGCTCATGCTCTTGCCAGCGATCCCGGGCGCGCTCTTTAGCCCGTGGCGGGAGAGGCACAAAGATAACCCGCCGGCGCGTTCGGCTATCGATTGGTATGACGGCGTAGTCTGGATTTGGCGTGGATTTCCCGCCAAAGATGAGGGTCTGAACTGGACCCTCAAACCGAGGCAGGGACTCGGTGACATGTGCTTCGGCGTGGATTCCGGGACAATCGATACTCTCGCTGTTGGTTTCCACGCAGAACTGAGCCGGTTAGGCGCATAATTTCCATTGAGAATTGAGCCATGTGAACCTTCCCCCAACGCGGAGAGCGACGGGGGCAACGGAGTGATCCACATGGGACTTTTAAA
>NZ_JAELTU010000269.1 GCF_016429015.1 Rhizobium sp. ASV20 | reverse complement strand
CATCGGCGCCGAGCAGGAAGAGAACGTCCATCGACGACAGCATCGCAGCCGCATCGACGCCCTTTGCGCCGGGAACGAAGCCGAGATCGAGGCCACCCACGCGGGACGCAGCCGTGTGCAGCACCGCAAAGCCGTTCCAACCGTCCTTGACGACGCCAACGGCAGCAGCAAGCTTGGCAGCATTTGCCAGCACCTGGGCGCCGTCTTCACGGATCAACGCGCCCTGGCCGATGATGATCATCGGGTTCTGGGCATTCTTCAGCACATCGGCGAAGCTGTGCGAACCGTTGGCAATATCGGCCAGCGTATCCGGGCCTGCACCGAGATAGTCATAGGAATAACGCAGATCGGCATGTTCACCGATCACAGCGATCGGGAACTTGCCACGGCGCCAGCGCTTGCGGATGCGCGAATTCAGCACGGCAGCCTCGAAGCGCGGATTCGCGCCGACGATCAACAGCGCGTCGGCGGCTTCGATACCCTGAATGCTCGGGTTGAAGATGTAGCTTGCACGGCCAAGCGACGGATCAAGCGCCGTCCCGTCCTGGCGACAGTCGAGGTTCTCGGAACCGAGCGACTTCAGAAGCTCGGACAGAGCGTACATTTCTTCGACCGACGCGAGATCGCCGGCGATGGCACCGATCTTGTCGCCGCTGGTGGCAGCGACGGCCGACTTGATGGCGGCGAAAGCATCGCCCCATGTCGACGGCTGCAGACGGCCATCCTTGCGGACATAGGGCTTGTCGAGACGCTGGGTCTTCAGGCCATCCCAGATGAAGCGGGTCTTGTCGGAGATCCACTCTTCGTTGATCTGCTCGTTAACGCGCGGCAGCACGCGCATGACTTCGCGACCGCGCGTATCGACGCGGATGGCGGAGCCGAGGGCGTCCATGACGTCAATCGATTCGGTCTTGTTCAGCTCCCACGGGCGGGCCGTGAAGGCGAAGGGCTTGGACGTGAGCGCGCCGACCGGGCAAAGGTCGACGACGTTGCCCTGCAGCTCCGAGGTCATCGCCTGCTCGAGATAGGTGGTGATTTCGGCATCTTCGCCGCGGCCGATCAGGCCGAGTTCGGAAATGCCGGCAACTTCCGTCGTGAAGCGGACGCAGCGCGTGCAGTGAATGCAGCGGTTCATCACGGTCTTGACGAGCGGGCCGATATACTTGTCTTCGACGGCGCGCTTGTCTTCCTGATAGCGCGAGCTGTCGATGCCGAAGGCCATGGCCTGGTCCTGCAAGTCACATTCGCCACCCTGGTCGCAGATCGGGCAATCCAGTGGGTGGTTGATCAGCAGGAATTCCATCACGCCTTCGCGGGCCTTCTTGACCATCGGCGTGTTGGTGAAGACTTCCGGAAGCTCGCCGTTCGGGCCGCCGCGAATATCGCGCACGCCCATGGCGCAGGATGCCTGCGGCTTCGGCGGGCCACCCTTTACCTCTACGAGGCACATGCGGCAATTGCCGGCCACCGACAGTCGTTCATGGAAGCAGAAGCGCGGGACTTCGGCGCCGGCTTCCTCGCACGCCTGGATAAGCGTGTAGTGATCCGGAACTTCGATCTCTTTACCGTCAATCTTCAGTTTAGCCATCGTCCACTCAGTCCTATGTCACGTCTCCAGCCGAACCTGGCCGTAGACAATTTCATGATCACAAACCGCACTGCCACCGGCGCGGCATTGCCGCCACTTGGCATCGGTTCGCTCACAACAAGCTTTGCCGAATCTTGTCCTCGCAAGACCAGCGTGGCGATGAGAACACGCGGGGCTTGCCCGCAGCATCTCCATCGCCTTCACTCACTCTCCCCGGCCGTTCGCTACAGCCAGGGCAAAATTCAACTCCGGCCCTTGGCCAGCAGCGCCTTAGCCTGCCCTACCCAGTCGTCGCGCCGGATGCGGCCGTCGAAACCGAATTCCGCATCGATGCGGTCGATATCCGTGTCGCTCCAGCCGGCGATATCGGCGAAGCGCTGGATGTCACGGCCGTTCAACACCTGCTCCAGTTTCGGACCGATGCCCGAAATCTGCTTCAGGTCGTCAGCCCGTACCGCAGGCTTGCGACCACGGGCAGGAGCCGGCTTCACGGCTGCTTCAACCGGCGATTCGACTTTAGCTTTGCTTTTTACGGGCGCCTTGCTCTTTGCAGGAGAAGCCGCAACAGCAATAGCGGGTTTGGACGCGACCTTCTTTGCGGCAGGCAGTTTTGGCTTTGCAGCCACTGGCTTTGTTGCCGCAGGTTTGACAGCCGGCGCAGCAGCAGGCGAAGCCTTCATCGGCTTCACATCCACTGCCCCGCTCTTCTTCACCGCCGCTTTTTCTTCGACGGCATGGTTCTCTTCAATCGGATCGGCAGCTCGGTTATTCGCCGTCTCGGCAGCAGCCTGAAACGCACCGAAAAAGGCACCGGCGATCTGAGATGCAACGCCGAAACCGACCGCCGCCGCAGCGGCAAATGCCGCTGCCGGATGCGCCATCAGCGGATGAATTGTCATGGTAGGCGAATTCCTCAGCATATCGGCAGCGACGCGCGCGAATTCGGCCGATGCGTCATCGCCCGTCCCGCCGTTCTGCCTGATGTCTGAGGTCTTCGCCATGACGATCCTTACTCCGCCGCTTCCAGAACCGCGCCGCGGCTCGTCGCGTTGGCGGTGTACTGGTCGATGCGCTTTTCGATCTCCGGACGGAAGTTGCGGATCAGGCCCTGTACCGGCCATGCGGCTGCGTCGCCGAGCGCACAGATGGTATGACCTTCGATCTGCTTCGTCACCTGGAACAGCATGTCGATCTCGCGCTTCTGCGCGTTGCCGCGAGCCATACGCTCAAGAACGCGCCACATCCAGCCCGTGCCTTCGCGGCACGGCGTACACTGGCCGCAGCTCTCGTGCTTGAAGAAGGCCGAGATGCGGGCAATCGCCTTGATGATATCGGTCGACTTATCCATGACGATCGCCGCAGCCGTGCCGAAGGACGATTTGACTTCACGCAGACCGTCGAAATCCATCGGGCAGTCGATAATGTCGGCCGCCGGAACGACGGGGCACGATGCACCGCCGGGAATGACAGCGAGCAGATTGTCCCAGCCGCCACGAATACCGCCGCCATGCTTCTCAACCAGCTCGCGGAAGGTGATGCCCATGGTTTCCTCAACCGTGCAAGGACGGTTGACGTGACCGGAGAGCATGAACAGCTTCGTTCCGACATTGTTCGGACGACCGAAGGACGAGAACCAGCCGGCGCCGCGACGCAGGATCGTCGGGGCAACGGCGATGGACTCGACGTTGTTGACGGTGGTCGGGCAGCCATAGAGACCCATGTTGGCAGGGAACGGCGGCTTCAGGCGCGGCTGGCCCTTCTTGCCTTCCAGGCTTTCGAGCAGCGCGGTTTCCTCGCCGCAGATGTAAGCGCCGGCGCCATGATGAACGTAAACGTCAAAATCCCAGCCGAGCTTGTTGTTCTTGCCCAACAATCCGGCATCGTAGCACTCGTCGATCGCAGCCTGCAGGGCTTCGCGCTCGCGCATGTACTCGCCGCGGACATAGATATAGGCGGCATTCGCACCCATGGCGAAACCGGCGATGACGCAGCCTTCGATCAGCGTATGCGGATCATGGCGCATGATGTCGCGGTCCTTGCAGGTGCCCGGCTCGGACTCGTCGGCATTGACGACGAGATAATGCGGCCGGCCGTCGCTTTCCTTCGGCATGAAGGACCACTTGAGACCGGTCGGGAAGCCTGCGCCACCGCGACCGCGAAGGCCGGAAGCCTTCATCTCGTTGATGATCCAGTCACGACCCTTTTCGAGAATTTGCTTCGTACCATCCCAATGGCCGCGCGACATCGCGCCCTTGAGGGATTTGTCCTTAAGGCCGTAGATATTGGTAAAGATGCGATCCTGATCCTGTAACATGCTTCACCTCTTACCGCGGCTTCTTGCCGAAGACCTTGATATATTCCGCTTCGCCACCCTTAGCGAGTGCCTCAGCCTGCTTGACCCACTCATCGCGTTCGATGCGGCCCTTGAAATTCAGATAGCCGTCGACCCAATGGCGCTCAGCTTCATGCCAGCTAGCAATCTGCGCGAAGGTGAAGATACCGAGCTCGTGCAAAGTACCCTCAATCTTCGGGCCAACGCCTGAAATGAGCTGCAGATCATCCGGCTGTGCGGGCCTCTCGATGCCGGCTGGACGATCCTTGTCGTCAAGCGACGGCTTCTTTGCGGCGTCAGCCTTCTCCGGCGCGATCTCGGACGGCGGGGGCGCCACAACCTCGGCGGTGGCCTTGGCCGTCTTGCTTGCAGTGCTCTTTGCCTTTGCCTCGTCCGAAAGCAGCGACGTCAGACCGCCCTCCGGAGCCGAGAAAACGCGATCGATCTGAGGGCCGGTCTGAATTTCATGGCCCTTGCCTGCGGCGAACGCATCGATGATCTCTTCGAGACGTGCCGGCGTCAGATCCTCATAGGTATCCTTGCCGATCACCACCATCGGTGCGTTGACGCAGGCGCCCTGACATTCAACTTCTTCCCAGGAGAGCGTGCCGTCGGCATTGCGCACGAAGGCGTGATCGTGAATGCGGCTCTTGCAGATCTTGATCAGCCCTTCGGCACCGCGCAGCATGCAGGGCGTGGTGCCGCAAACCTGAACGTGAGCGCGCGTGCCGACTGGATGAAGCTGGAACTGCGTGTAGAAGGTCGCAACTTCGAGCGCACGGATATAAGCCATATCAAGCATATCGGCGATCTTCTCGATCGCCGGTCGCGTGACCCAGCCTTCCTGCTCCTGCGCCCGCATCATCAGCGGGATGATCGCGGACTGCTGGCGGCCCTCGGGGTATTTCTTGATCGTCTTTTCAGCCCAGACCGCATTCTCCGCATTGAAGGCGAAAGCGGCAGGCTGGAATTGATCTTCGGCTAGTCGACGAACGGACATCTTTCACGCCTTATCTCAGTTTAAGGACCCACACCGCGTACTCGTCAGAGACGAAAATTCGCAGGCATAAGCCGACTGGTCTTTCTGCATAAACACAACAAACTTGCCGCCATTCGGCACAGCGGCCTTGATCTGGTACCCGCGGGAAAGAAGATCAGCGACGGTTGAATCGCCGCCCTGCTTAGCTTCATTTCCGCTTTTAGCAGGGTTCGTGCTCGTCGCATTCGAACCCTGCAGGTTGATGGTGGGCAGGCTCGGCGTCTTGCTAGGCTGCTGCGCGGAGACCCCGCTAGCGACCAGAAGCGCCGGAATGATCACCTGCCAGGCTCGCATCAACGATCCACCTCACCGAACACGATATCGAGCGAGCCGAGTACCGCGGCAACGTCGGCGAGCTGATGGCCGCGGCACATGAAGTCCATGGCCTGCAGATGCGCATAGCCCGGCGCACGGATCTTGCAGCGGTAAGGCTTGTTGGAACCGTCGGAGACGAGATAGACGCCGAACTCGCCCTTCGGCGCTTCAACGGCTGCGTAAACTTCGCCGGCCGGTACGTGATAGCCTTCGGTGTAAAGCTTGAAGTGGTGAATCAGCGCTTCCATCGAGCGCTTCATCTCACCGCGCTTCGGCGGGACGACCTTGCCGTCCAGCGATGAAACCGGTCCGGTCTTGGCATCGCCGAGCAGGCGATTGACGCACTGCTTCATGATGCGGACGGACTCGCGCATTTCGATCATGCGGATGAGGTAACGGTCGTAGCAGTCGCCGTTCTTGCCGATCGGAATGTCGAATTCGAGATCGGAATAGCATTCGTAGGGCTGTGACTTGCGCAGATCCCAGGCAGCGCCCGAGCCGCGAACCATGACGCCCGAAAAGCCCCAGGCCCAACAGTCTTCCAGCGAAACCACGCCGATATCGACGTTACGCTGCTTGAAGATGCGGTTGCCGGTCAGAAGATCGTCGATATCGTCGAGCGCCTTCAGGAAAGGATCACACCAGTCGCCGATGTCCTGCACGAGCTTCTCGGGAAGGTCCTGATGAACGCCGCCCGGACGGACATAGGCTGCGTGCATGCGTGAGCCTGAGGCACGCTCATAAAACACCATCAGCTTTTCGCGCTCTTCGAAGCCCCAGAGCGGCGGCGTCAGTGCGCCGACGTCCATGGCCTGCGTCGTGACGTTCAGAAGATGCGACAGGATACGGCCGATTTCCGAGTAAAGCACGCGAATGAGCTGACCGCGGATCGGGATGTCGATGCCAAGCAGCTTTTCGACTGCCAGAGCATAGGCATGTTCCTGGTTCATCGGCGCCACGTAGTCGAGGCGATCGAAGTAAGGAACGGCCTGAAGATAGGTCTTCGTCTCGATCAGCTTTTCCGTGCCGCGATGCAGCAGGCCGATATGCGGATCGACGCGTTCCACAATTTCGCCGTCCAATTCAAGGACAAGACGCAATACGCCGTGCGCAGCCGGATGCTGCGGGCCGAAATTGATGTTGAAGTTGCGAACGTTATGTTCTGTCATGGCGGCGATGCTCGCGTTGTCAGATATTCAGAGAATGGCAGGCTAGAGCCCGCCACACGCCTTCAAATTATGCCTTGGCCTTTTCGTCGCCGGGCAGCACGTAGTCCGTACCTTCCCAGGGAGACAGAAAGTCGAAATTGCGGAATTCCTGCTTCAGCTCCACCGGCTCATAGAC
>NZ_JAELTU010000268.1 GCF_016429015.1 Rhizobium sp. ASV20 | reverse complement strand
GCCCATGGCCGTCGTTTCCAAGAAAATTCCTGCTCCCGACAAGGTGAAGGTGAAAACCGCGCTTCTGTCCGTCTTCGACAAGACCGGCATCGTCGAGCTGGCGCGTGCGCTCAGCGAACAGGGCGTGCGTCTGCTGTCGACCGGCGGCACGCACAAGGCGATCGCCGCGGCCGGCCTTGCCGTGACCGACGTGTCCGAAGTGACGAATTTTCCCGAGATCATGGACGGTCGCGTCAAGACGCTGCATCCGAAAGTACACGGCGGCCTGCTCGCCATCCGTGACGATGCCGAGCATCAGGCTGCAATGAAGGAGCACGGCATCGAGGGCATCGATCTTGCTGTCATCAACCTCTACCCCTTCGAGGACGTTCGCAAGGCCGGTGGCGACTATCCGACGACGGTCGAAAATATCGACATCGGTGGCCCGGCGATGATCCGCGCTTCTGCCAAGAACCATGCCTATGTGACGACGCTCACCGATCCGGCCGATTATGCCGAGATGCTGGCGCAGCTTTCCGCCGATGCCGGCCAGACGACCTATGATTTCCGCAAGCGCATGGCCGCCAAGGCTTTTGCCCGTACCGCAGCCTATGACGCGATGATCTCCAACTGGTTTGCCGAAGTGCTGGATATCGCGACGCCGCGCCACCGCGTTATCGGCGGCGTTCTGCGCGAGGAGATGCGCTATGGCGAAAATCCGCACCAGAAGGCGGCTTTCTACCTGACCGGCGAAAACCGCCCCGGCGTTTCCACGGCAACGCTCATCCAGGGCAAGCAGCTTTCCTACAACAACATCAACGACACCGACGCAGCCTATGAGCTCGTTGCGGAGTTCCTGCCGGAAAACGGCCCGGCCTGCGCGATCATCAAACATGCCAACCCCTGCGGCGTTGCGACCGGCCCGAGCCTTGTGGAAGCCTACAAGCGAGCGCTTGCCTGCGATTCCACCTCGGCCTTTGGCGGTATCATCGCGCTGAACAGCCTGCTCGACGCCGAAACGGCGGAAGAGATCGTCAAGCTCTTCACCGAGGTCATCATCGCGCCTGACGTCACCGAGGAAGCCAAGGCGATCATTGCTCGCAAGCCGAACCTCCGCCTGCTCTCGGTCGGCGCCCTGCCCGATCCGCGCGTCGCAGGCCTGACCGCGAAGACCGTTTCCGGCGGCCTGCTGGTGCAGAACCGCGACAACGCACTGGTCGAGGATATGGAGCTCAAGGTCGTCACCAAGCGCGCGCCGACGGCGCAAGAGCTTGAGGACATGAAGTTCGCCTTCCGCGTCGCCAAGCATGTGAAGTCGAATGCCGTTGTTTACGCCAAGGATGGCCAGACAGCCGGTATCGGCGCCGGGCAGATGAGCCGTGTCGATTCCGCCCGTATCGCTGCCATCAAGGCCGAGGAAGCCGCCAAGGCCATGGGTTTGGCCGAGCCGCTGACGCGCGGCTCCGCCGTCGCTTCCGAAGCCTTCCTGCCGTTTGCCGATGGCCTGCTGTCGGCGATCGCTGCCGGCGCCACCGCCGTCATCCAGCCCGGCGGTTCGATGCGCGACCAGGAAGTCATCGACGCGGCCAACGAGCACAATGTCGCGATGGTCTTTACCGGCGTGCGCCATTTCCGCCATTGATCGGCGGATATACCTGACAGAAAGAATTTATATCCCGGCTGGTTCGCCAGTCGGGATTTTCTTTGCCTACTTCGCTGTCTTGTCGGCCGGATAGGGCGTCGGCAGCAAAAGCAACAAGCCGCCGGCAAGGAAGATGACGAGCGTCGCCATGCCGAGGCGGGCAGAACCACTGAAATGAGTCACCAACGAAAAGAACAACGTTGCCATGAAGCTGGTGGCGCGGCCAGAGAGCGCATAGATACCGAAATAGCGACCGGCTTCCGAAAGGCTGACGCTGCGGGCGAGATAGGAGCGGGAGGAAGCCTGTACGGGGCCGAAGGCGATGCCGATCAACAGGCCGTAGCCGATATAGGCCTTTTCCGCTGCCGTGCCGAACAGGCTGCCGGTGCTGACCGTGGAGAGCGGAACGAGGCCGAAAAGCGTGAAGCCGGGGCCCGTGGAGATGATGCCGAAGGTAGCGACCAGCAGCAAAGTCAGGCTTATGACAACGGTGATCTTCGAGCCTAGCCAGCGGTCGACATAACCGGCGGCGAAGCAGCCGAAGATGGCGATGACATTGAGGATGATGCCGTAGATGCCGATCTCGATCGTCGCCCAGCCGAACATGCCGGCTGCGAAGGTGCCGCCGAGAATGAGCAGGCCGTTGACGCCGTCCTGATAGATCATGCGGGCGATGAGGAAGAGGCTGATACCGCGCCGGCGCTTCAGCTCGCCGAGCGTCGCCGAAAGCTCGTGCAGGCCCGAGCGAACGGCCCCTCGAAGCGGCAGACCTCGGGCTGCATCCGGTGTGAAGAAGAACATCGGCAGGATGAAGATGAGATACCAGACGGCCGAAATCGGCCCGGTGATGCGGGCATCTTCGCCGAGCGTGGCATCGAGGCCGAAGAGCGGCGTCAGGCCTAGAATGGTCTTGCCGGTCTGCGGGTTGCCGGCGAGCAGCGCAACGACGGTGATCAGCACGATCATGCCGCCGAGATAGCCGAGGCCCCAGGCGGCGTTCGACAGCCTGCCGACATCGTCCTTGCCAACCAGCCGCGGCATCATCGAATCGTTGAAGACGATGGAGAATTCGGCCGAGATCGATGCGAGGATCATGAAGATCACGGGATAGATGACAGGCGATCCGGGCGCAGCACCCCAGAGGCAAAAAAGGCTTGCGATCTTGATGATGGCGAAGAAGGCGATCCAGGGTTTGCGGGCGCCGGATTGATCGGCGATCGAGCCGAGGACCGGCGATAGGATGGCGATGATCACCGAGGAGATCGTCGCCATGTTGCTCCAGGTCGTCTGGGCAGAGACGGGGTCGGCAGTCAGCCGCGCAACGAAATAGGGGCCGAAAATGAAGGTAGTAACGACGGTGAAGAACGGCTGTGCCGCCCAGTCGAAGAACATCCAGCCCCAAATGCCGCGTGCCGGCACTTTTGCCGGCACGTCGTTGTCAATCTCGGTCGTCACCAAATCCAGCCCCTTGCTACCTCACCCGTTTACCGGGGTCGGGGCGGACTGTGTCACCTTGCCCGGTCGTTCGCAAGGTCGCTGAGCAGGCCGGCGGCAACGGTGATGCGGGCAAGGTTCGGATCGCCGCTTTCGCTGAGGCCGCCGAGCTCCTCGGCGATGCGATTGATACGGATGCGGTCTTCCGCATGCCATGCCTGAACCGGCTGCTTGTCCTTCGGATGGTTGGACAATGCGGAGATGACGATATCGCGGCGGGCGCCGGCGATCTGGTCGAGGCTGCGCGCAAGCGCGAGGCTCTCGTAGTGATCGCTCGTGACAATCCGGCTGCCGGCAAGCAGCAGACGGCCGACGCGGAAAGTCTGCGAGACGGTGAAGTAGCTTTCAGCCGCCCGGTTCAGCGTATCGCCGGTGCGCTCGGCGATCTGCATGATTTCCGGAACGAGGACGAGTGCGTAGATCGTGGCGATCTCGGAAGCGAGCTTCTCCGGCAGGCCTGCCGCCAGGTATTCGGCCTCACGCGCAGCGATCTCCGCTGCGAAATCGGTCGGGATATGGCTGAGGAAGACGGGCCGCAGCTTCTTTAGTGCTGCGCGAAGCCGGCTAACCGTCTCTTCGATGTCACCCTTGGCTGCACCGGTTTTCAGGAGCAGGCGCGTCAGCACCGTGTAGACCTCGGTGATCTCGCCATAGACGCGGTTCTGCATCTGGCCGCCGACCTTGCCGTCAAGCGCATCCGTCTCGTTCCAGAGCCGGTCGAGATCGAAGCCGTCGCGGGCGACCACGGCTGCCTTGACCACTTCGGCAGCCGATGCCGCCGTTGCATCCATCATGCTGACGGCAAAGCCCGGACCGCCGCGATTGATCGCCTCGTTGGCAAGCCCCGTTGCGATAATCTCGCGACGTAGGCGATGCGTCTCGATATCGGCGGCGTTCGAACGCTGCATCTTGGCCGGGAAATAGCGGCTGAGGGTTGCAGCGAAGTAAGGATCGTCGGGCAGGTCGCTGGCGACAAGCGCGTCGAAGAGGACGATCTTGGCATAGGAGAGCAGCACGCCGATTTCCGGGCGCGTCAACGGCCGGCCATTGGCATAACGTTCGGCAAAGGTCTGGTCGTCGGGCAGGGTCTCTACCTTGCGATTGAGCTGCTTTGCAGCTTCCAGCACGCTCATGAAGCGGCTGAGTTCCAGGCCGTTGCCGGTGCCCTTGCGCTCCGTCAGCGAGATCGCCAGGGATTGCAGGTAGTTGTTGCGCAAGACAAGCACGGCCACTTCGTCGGTCATGGAAGCGAGCAGCGTGTCGCGCTTGGCGCGCGTCAGCCGCTCGTCGAACATGGCGGAGGCTAGCGCGATCTTGATGTTGACCTCGACGTCCGAGGTATTCACGCCGGCGGAATTGTCGATGGCGTCGGAGTTGCAGCGACCGCCCTTGAGACCATAGGCGATGCGGCCCTTCTGCGTGACGCCGAGGTTGGCGCCCTCACCGATGACCTTGGCGCGAACTTCGTCGGCCGCGATGCGGATCGGATCGTTGGCGCGATCGCCGACTTCCGAGTCCGTTTCGGACGGCGCCTTGACGTAGGTGCCGATGCCGCCGAACCACAGCAGATCGACCGGAGCCTTGAGGATCGCCGTCATGATCTCGAAGGGCGTTGCGACCGATTTGTCAATGCCGATAGCGGCAACGGCTTGCGGCGTCAGCGTCACAGATTTCGCCGAGCGGGAAATGATCATGGCACCCTTCGACAGGACGGACTTGTCGAAATCCTGCCAGCTCGAGCGCGGCAGATTGAAGAGGCGCTGGCGTTCGGCGAGCGTCTTTTCCATATCCGGATCGGGATCGATGAAGATGTCGCGATGGTCGAAGGCGGCGAGCAGGCGGATCTTCGGAGACAGCAGCATGCCGTTGCCGAAGACGTCGCCCGACATGTCGCCGACGCCGACGACGTTGAAAGGCGTCGTCTGGATGTCGATGTCCATCTCGCGGAAGTGGCGCTTCACGGTTTCCCAGGCGCCCCGGGCGGTGATGCCCATCTTCTTGTGGTCGTAGCCTGCCGAGCCGCCGGAGGCGAAGGCATCGTCCAGCCAGAAGCCGGCTTCCTGCGCCAGCGCATTGGCGGTGTCGGAGAAGGTAGCGGTGCCCTTGTCGGCTGCGACGACGAAGTAGGGGTCGTCACCGTCAAGCCGCACGGTATCATCAGGCGGGATGATATCGGAGCCGGAGATGTTGTCGGTGATCGACAGCAGCGTACGGATATAGGTCTTGTAGGCTTCGCGACCCGTGTTGAAGATTTCGTCGCGGCTGCCGCCGACCGGAAGCTTCTTCGGATAGAAGCCGCCCTTGGCACCAACGGGCACGATGACGGCATTCTTGACCTGCTGCGCCTTCACCAGGCCAAGCACTTCGGTGCGATAATCCTCGGCACGGTCCGACCAGCGCAGACCACCGCGCGCCACCTTGCCGAAGCGCAGGTGCACGCCCTCGACCTCGACGCCGTAGACGAAGACTTCACGGAAGGGACGCGGCTCGGGCAGGCCGTCCAGCAGCTTCGGATCGAGCTTGAAGGCAAGCATGGCCTTCGGCGTGCCGTCCGAGTTTTTCTGGAAATAGTTCGTGCGCAGCGTCGCGTCGATGGCGTTGACGTAGCGCCGCAGGATGCGGTCGTCGTCCAGGCTCGGCACGTCCGCGAGCTCGCTTTCTATAGCCTCATGCAGCTCGGAAAGCTTCTTCGTGCGGTTCTTGTCGCTGAGCTTCGGGTCCAGCGTATCGCTGAACAGGCGGAAGAGGGAGGCAGCGATGCGCGGATATTTGTCGAGCGTCGCAGCGATGTAATCCTGCGAATAGGCGATGCCGGCCTGGCGCAGATAACGGGCATAGGCGCGCAGGACGTTGGTTTCGCGGGCGGAGAGATCGGCGGAGACGATCAGCCTGTTGAAGGCATCGTTGTCGATCGTGCCGCCGAAGGCGGCGAGGAAGGCTTCTTCCAATGCTGCGCCGTGACGGGCGAGATCGATCGTCAGGCCGCTGCGGGCTTCGAGTTCCATGTCGTGAAGCACGACATGGCCGGTCGAACCGTCCTTGGTCGTGACGTAGATATCGAAGGTGCGCTCGCTGATGACGTTGAAGCCGAGGTTTTCCAGGAGCGGCACGCGGCGTGACAGTGCCAGGTTGCCCTGTCCATGGAAGATCTTCAGCGAGAGAATGTCGCCGGCCTCGTCCTTGCGGATATAGAAGCCGATGCGGATCGGCTCGTCGCCGGCGGTGGCAGTGATGTCAGGAAGATCGGCAAAGGCGTCTTCCGGCGAGAAGGCTTCCTGGAAGGCCTGGCTGACGGAGACGCGCGGCGCTTTCGGGCCTGCCAGCATGACGAAGCGCTCGTCCCAACGAGCGGTGATGGCGCGGATCGCCTCTTCGAGATCAGCCTGAGACACATGCGGCGTCTTGCCGGCACTGCGGCCGATGATGAAATGAACGCGTGCTACGCCGCCTTCCGGGAAAGCTGGGTAATAAGCGGAGACGCGACCGTCATAGACCGTTTTCAGATAGTTGCCGATTTTCTCGCGGACGACGGAATCATATTCCTCACGCGGGACATAGACGATGACGGAGACGAAGCGGTCGAAATGGTCGATGCGCGGC
>NZ_JAELTU010000267.1 GCF_016429015.1 Rhizobium sp. ASV20 | reverse complement strand
CGGAGATGCTAAGCGTCGAGGCGACGAAGCCGCCTGACTTGACCGTGCCCGTCTTGGTAATGGCAATGCCGTTCGGATTGATCAGGTAGACCTGGCCATTGGCATTGATCTGGCCTGCAATCGTCGACGTCGTCTGGCCGGTCACACGATTGAGGATGGCTGCATTGGCATCGGGCTGGACGAAGGTGACGCGGTTGCCCTTGCCGACGTCGAAACTCTGCCAGTTGACGACGGCGCTGCCGCTTGTCTGGTTGATGGTCAGCGACCCGGCCGACGGCGACCCGATCGTCGCGCTGCCCGCCGCCACCTGGCCGCCTGTCGGCAGCGACTGCGCCAAGGCCGCCGAATGCACCAGTGCCGTCGAGGCCAGCAGCGCCACCAGCCGGGTCTTGTGCGAAAGGGTCATGTTGCCGAGCATCTGGCGGGTCGTCTGTCTGGTCATTGTCGTCGCCCTGGAGCGGAACCGCGATCGCGGCCCCATGCCAGGCGATCCGTTCCACCGAATGTTGTTCATTGAACGCCAAGGCGATCGGCAGGCGCGCTGCGCCAGCCGAGTACCCGGTTCATGCAAGTGAACAGGACGCTAGGGGGATTCTGGGCCGTTGTCTGCGTACATTTCTGATCATCTGGCCAGGGGGCGGACGGCCTTCCTTAGCAGACTGATCAACAATCGCTTGGACGCCTTGGTGTCGAGATGCGCTTGGGCGATCTCGTCCAGACCGTAGCCGTCCTGATCCAAGGCTCGCCAAACGCCGGCGTAGCGGACAAGCTGTGTCGCTTGGAAAGCCCGTTAATTGTCGCGGCGGCTAGATCGCTATCGGACCAGCTCAGGGTCTGCAACAACCTCTTCTGCAACAACCTCTTGGGCGCTAGTACCTGTCTGTCGCCATTTGCGAAGATCTGACCCATACTGCAGCTTTAGGTTGGCAAGCTGCCGCTGAACGTCGCATGCAGCATATCGCATCCCCATTTGTCGATCGGCCTTGGCATACGGCCCAGAACATCATCGCCCTGGTGAAAATTCGACGCGATGCAAAGATTTCAACCAAGCCGGCAAGCCGCATTGCCAATCAGCGTGGCCATTGAGGCCTGGTCGGAGCGTTCGGCATTGCAGACGATCATCGCCTCTTTTTCTCTTGTATCGGCCACCGCAGATAGCCAGTTGCTCAGTCACCGAATAGGCGTCGCCTACCGACGCCGCGAATCATCGAAATTTCAACAGCTTTGCAATGCGAACTTGCCCCTCACCCCCAACCCGGTTCACAGCCAACCGCATGAACGATCTTCATCGACGGTTCTGGCAGCGTTGAAGCTCAAGGCATTGATGCCACCAATTCTGAGAGCCAATGAAGCTTCTGCAGCCAACAACGCCGCGGCGTCCCACCGGCGTCAGTGGTCGGCCTTGAGCCTGTCGAGATGATCCTGGCAGACGAGCGCGACGAGGCTGTGGAGCTGCTCGGTGCGGGCGGCAAGCCAGATAAGAGCCTCGTCGGAAATCTCGAAATGCTCGGAATAGCGGGCCTTCACATAGGCCTCGTTGATGGTGTTGAACCAGGCGACGTATCGCTTCTGATCGTCGGGCCAGACGGCTGCAAGCCGCCGGTCGAGCTCTTCGGAATGCGAGCGCAGGAAGCGAAGATTATGCGAGGCGGGACTATAGTTGGTCAGAACCAGCAGCACCGTCGAATAGGCCTGTTCGATCGCTTGATGAAGGAGGAAGGCTGCCTCATTCAATCGACTTTTGCTCAGGGCATAACCAGCGGTATCAAGAAAGCCTTCGGCACTTGGAAATCGCTTTTGGAATTGGACTTTCGCAATTTCATATTGTTCCGTCTTCGAGAGCAGCTTCGGCTCGGCAAGCGGTTCGTCATCGAGTTCATAGAGGACGATGCCATCGCGGCGAATGTCGCGGAAGAAGTCGTTACCCTTCCTGAGTTCGTCATTGACCTGGCGGCGGGAATGGATGATCAGGCTGACCGGCACCTTGACGAGGCGCGGAAAGCGATCGGTGGCCTTGTGCCAATAGGTGCCGATCTCGGTCAGCTTGCGATTGTTGACGACGATCAGCAGATCATAGTCGGACTGATATCCCTTGCCGGTCTTCTCGTCGACGAAATCGCCGCGGGCATAAGAGCCGAACAGGATGATCTTGAGAATGCGGCCCTTCTTCTTGAAATCGGCCGAGCCTTCCTTGATGGCGTCCTCGAACTCCTCGTGCAGGATCTCGACGATGCGGCCAAGCTCGCGGCGTTTCGGTTCGGGCAGATGGTCGATGCTGAACTTCATGGAGGAGAACATCCTTTCCGGCTGCCGCAGTCTTAGGCATGATCCCGTCACAACGCCAGTCCCACCCCGGGCCAGCAGTGAATTTAACGACCTCAAAATGTCCGTGGCTCTGCATCGCTGCAAGGCATGTCGGAACAGGACGATCGCTCGCTATTCTTGCAGTCTCGGGGCGGCAACCGAGCGCTTCCCATCGACCACAGATACATATGTTCACTGAACGTTCTCATTGCTCCATAGCCCTGTCAAGCACTGATCGAATGGTCGCGCGAGTGCGCGTGGGGATTGATCCGAACGATATCCGTCTTAGCCACGGCATAGCCGTGAGACCGAATACGTTGAAGTGGCCGTGCAGGAATCTAAAATGCTACTTGCGAACGGGGCGGGCCATAGGTTTGCGCTAAGACCTGTCCCTATCCGGTTTGGGCTGCGTAGGTCATCGCTTCATTCCTGGAGGTTCAGACCCCAGATGAGCAATGGATAATGCGGGCGCCGAAGATATTATTCGTGAGCGGAACATTGTCGCATTTGCCGGGTTTTAGTGTCGGAAGGCCACACGTCCTTCCGTCCACTCCCAGACGCCGGGGTCAGTAGTCCACTTGCGTGGCTACTGACCTTTCTGGAGGCGTGCGACATTGCTCAAATCCTCAAAGAGTCCAGGCCATTCCGAATTATGGAAATGTTGAAAGATCAAGACGAACAATGTATCCGCGGCATCTAGGCGAGTTCATATTCACGATCGTCATATTTCTTGTGCCCGTCATTATAATGGTGGCTGTGCTGCTGAAATATCTTGGACTTCTAGACTAGTTTCGGGTCAGCCGAGAAGCGTACAGGTTTTGGCAACCCTCATGGCTGACGCGTTTCGCTCAGCCTTCGACGTCGCGAGAAACAGGCGCCAGTCGCGGGAGTTATGTGTTCAGATGGATCGTGCGCCTTCTCGCCCTTTCGGCTTGGTCTTCATTCTGGCTTCAGGAGCTCCGACTAGAATGCCAGCATGCGAACGAGCCAGCCCTCCATCCGGATGTTCGCATGACATAGCTCTGCCTCCCCCCGAGGCAGAGCTTCATTTCCGCATATGTCGGGAACTTTCTCAGCTCTCAAATCGTTCAAGAACAGGAGACCCCTTCTCCTGACGTTGCATTGATTCCCATAATTTGGCCCGTCGCAAGATCGGGCCTTTTTCTTGCCGATTGCAGGAGAACCATCCGCACGACGTCTCTGCCTTCTCGATGTGCGTCGCTACCATTGCTTGACCCCACCAGCGGGCCGAATTTTCAGTAGCCTACCATGCGGGTAAGCACCGTGACCCCATTCCGGTTGACAGATTGAGCCTGAGAACCATGGCCGGGTTAGACCTCGGTTGATCGCGGCCGAGGTGAGGAACGATTTGCACATTCGTCCAAAGCGGAATTTTCATGTCTCGCATTGGCGGGGAGCCGGAATCTTGATGATCCAAAACAGGCCATTTTGCGAGTATTGCACTTCAGAAGAGCCCTGATGCGCATTTCGCCGCTGTGGATCTCCGACCATTGAGCAGGCGGAACAATCACACATGGTTCGTGACTTCGGAGAATTTGCCGGCCTGATCCCGGAACGATGCCGAAGGACGAATGCGAAGTGGACCAATCACGTCCCCGAGCCAAACATGTCAATTTTCTTATAGATCGCTTTTGGGCTCCTTATTGTCATCGCGTGTCGCCTGCACTAATGACTATGGATCAGCAGAATTCGGCGATCCCTCCGCTGCACTGCCCCTGGGCGCCAGCGTCTTGCGGACCGCAAGCGACAGGAGACGCTGATGTTGGAGCTCTCGCCAGTTCAGCGCGATATCGATGCGATGGCACGTCATATCTCGGGGCCTCGCCGGCGCCCGCACCGTTGGAGATGGCCAGGTCGCCCCACATCACAGGCCCTATGCCTATGGGCTCTAATCGGTGCAGCAGGCATGTTGCCTTGTCCGCAAAGCTTTGCCGCCACCCCTGCCCTCTGCGCCAAGGCGCCGGATCAGACAGCTAGGACCCTCTGCGCCGCCGACAAGCTGAAGACTGCGAAAACAGCCCTGGATCAGGCCTATGCGGCTCTCGACGCCAGGCTCGAACCGCTCGGCAAGCGCAATTTGAAACTCGCGCAGGAGGCATGGCTCAAATTTCGTGACCTCGAATGCAACTTGGAAACGGGAAGCGACCCGGATCGCCTCGGCCGAGATGGCACGATCATGCCGATGCTGCTCGGCGAATGCGCGACCGCGCTCACCGAACAGCGGACCCGCGATCTGACCGAGCAGCTCAAATGCCCGGGCGGCGATCTGTCCTGCGAGCGGTGATCGCGACAGCCGGATCATCACTAAGACGATTTCGGGCAGCACCGCCATCGCACCATGCCTCGGCTTTTCCCGGCTTATGGGCAAGCTGGGGTCGAAGGACATTTTGATTGCGGCCGAGCTCGATCGGCTCGGCCGGGATGCCATCGGTGTCAGCCAACCGTCAAGGCTCTCGCCGAAATGGGCGTAAGGGTCTGGCGCCTCTCGCTTCCCCGTCTGGCATCCTGTGACGGGCGCCATCGAACGCGAAAGCCCGGCCGGCACCCGATCTGGCGTGACGTGGAATTTGCCGCAAGAAGAGCGAAAACGAGGCGCATGCGCGACCCGGCTGCATCACCGGGACGCCACTTGCGGCCTGTTGGTCATCCCGCCCACATTCATGAGGGCGGCGAGCACCCCGACGGCTGCGAGCGCGACGGCCGGCACCAGCATGGCCGAGACGGGGCTTCCCGCCGCGCCCGCGACCCATGGCATCAGGTTCTGCGCAAGGAAGCCGCCGAGATTGCCGATGGTGCTGATGGCGGCGATCGCCATGGCGACGCGCTTGCCCGAGAAAAACAGCGACGGTAAGAACCATAGGCACGGAAACAGCAGGGATATGCACGGCGTGCCGATCGACATGGCGACCATGCGCATCCAGTTCTGCGGCAGCGTCGTGCTCAGATAGAAGCAGACCAGGCCAAGGCAGGCGATCGCGACCATGGCAAACAGGACCGTCTTTTCCCTGCGCAGGTGGCGTGGAATCACGACCAGTGCGGCAACGCCGACGACCCACGGGATCGCGCTCAAGACACCGTTCTGTGTTCCCGAGACGCCGAAGCCGCGCACGACCGTCGGCAACCAGTAGATCACGCCATAGAGCGAGGTGAGGATCAGCATGTAGACAAGCGAGAGCAGCAGCACCCGTCCGTCCCAGATGACGGAGAGCGGGTTGCCGTGCTGCCCGGCGGGCTCTTCGGCGCCGAGGCGCCTTTCAAGCCAGTCTCGTTCGCCGGCATCGAGGAATTTCGCCTTGGCCGGGCCATCGGGGAGCGACAGAAGCACGAATGGGAACAGCACCAGCGCTGGCAGGCCGGTCATGATGAACACCCATTGCCACCCTGCAAGGCCCAACGTTCCGTCGAGATCAAGGAGAAACCCGCTGACGAGCGAGCCGAACAGATTACCGAAAGCGCTGCCAAGTGTCAGGAAGCCCAGAACCTTGGCGCGATGGTTCTTCGGAAACCACAGCGTGAAATAATAGATAATGCCGGGATAGGCGCCGGCTTCCGCGCAGCCGACGAGAAAACGGAGTGCGGCGAACAGGCTGCCCGATGTCACCCAGGCGGTGGCAATGGTGAGAAGCCCCCAGGTCAGGAGGATGCGGGCAAGCCAGAGGCGCGCGCCGAAGCGGTTCACCGCATAGGCACTCGGAACCTCGAGCACCAGATAACCGATGAAGAAAAGCGACGACGCCATGCCGTATAACTGCTCGGTCATCTGCATGGCCGAGACCATCTGCAACTTCGCAAAGCCCACATTGGCACGGTCGATGATGGCGATCAGATAGATCAGCACCGCCAGCGGCACCACGTGCCAGACGATCTTCCGAAACAGCTTTTCCTCGTCGATCGTTTCATGTCTTGTCGCAAGCGGCACCGTCTTCCTCCTCCTATGTTTCATGTCTACGCGACATGCTCCCGCCGTCGTCTATCGTGGAATGTGGTTGCGCCAATTGTCTTGCCGGACCTCCATTTGCGCGAAGGACTTGCGCGTTTCCGCGGCTCTGCCGACGATATCGCCGGCGTTTTCCGCCCGGCTTGTGAGATAGGCGTCCAGCTCGTCGACGGCTTGGCCCAAAAGCTCGAATCCGCGCAGCATGACCTGCGACGACATCTCCACGGCCGAGGCACCTGCCAGCATCATGCGCGCCACATCCAGGCCGGATTGCGCGCCGTTGGTGCCGATCAGGGGACGGCCCGGGCCGAGCTTGCTTCGGGTGAGTGCCAGCCACTGGCAGGTCAGCGGCAGATGCCAGGTACCTCCGACGCCGAGCGTCGTCCCCAGCAACGGTTCCTGCGTCTCTAGATCGGGGATCAATCCGAGCAGCCGGCCAGCCATGACCACAGCGTCGCCGCCGGCACCGAAAGCGGCCGCGGCAAGATCGGGCACGCGCTCGCTCTGGCCGGTGATCTTGACCCAGACCGGCAGGGAGATAGCGGCACGCACCGCCGAGACGATCT
>NZ_JAELTU010000266.1 GCF_016429015.1 Rhizobium sp. ASV20 | reverse complement strand
GGACGAAGGAAGAGGACGGCGAAACGGTCGCTTATCCCGACACCTGCGTCGGCACGGATTCGCACACGACCATGATCAACGGCCTTGGCGTTCTCGGCTGGGGTGTCGGCGGTATCGAAGCTGAAGCCGCCATGCTCGGCCAGCCGGTCTCCATGCTGCTGCCCGAAGTGATCGGCTTCAAGCTCACCGGCAAGCTCAAGGAAGGCGTCACCGCGACCGACCTCGTTCTGACCGTCGTGCAGATGCTGCGCAAGAAGGGCGTTGTTTCCAAGTTCGTCGAATTCTTCGGCCCCGGCCTCGACAACATGCCGCTCGCCGACCGCGCCACCATCGGCAACATGGGTCCGGAATACGGCGCGACCTGCGGCTTCTTCCCGGTCGACAAGGAAACGCTGAACTACCTCAACATGTCCGGCCGCGCCAAGGACCGTATCGCTCTCGTCGAGGCCTATTCCAAGGCTCAAGGCATGTGGCGCGACAATGACGGTTCCGACCTCGTCTTCACCGACACGCTGGAACTCGACCTTGGCGACGTCGTGCCGTCGATGGCTGGCCCGAAGCGTCCGGAAGGCCGTATCGCGCTGGAAAACATTGCGTCCGGCTTCGCAACCTCGCTCGAAACCGAATACAAGAAGCCCGGCCAGCTTTCCAACCGCTATGCGGTCGAAGGCACGGATTTCGATATCGGCCATGGCGACGTTGCCATCGCTGCCATCACCTCCTGCACCAACACCTCCAACCCGTCGGTTCTGATCGCTGCCGGCCTTCTGGCCCGCAACGCCGTTGCCAAGGGCCTGAAGACCAAGCCATGGGTCAAGACCTCGCTGGCACCGGGAAGCCAAGTCGTCGGCGAATACCTCGCCAAGTCCGGTCTGCAGGCTGATCTCGACAAGCTCGGCTTCAACCTGGTCGGCTTCGGCTGCACCACCTGCATCGGCAACTCCGGCCCGCTGCCGGCGCCGATCTCCAAGACGATCAACGACAAGGGTCTGATCGTATCGGGCGTTCTCTCCGGTAACCGCAACTTCGAAGGCCGTATTTCGCCTGACGTCCAGGCTAACTACCTCGCTTCGCCGCCGCTCGTCGTCGCCTACGCGCTCGCCGGCTCGGTGCAGCTCGACCTGACGAAGGAGCCGATCGGCGAAGACCAGAACGGCAAGCCGGTCTATCTCAAGGACATCTGGCCGACCTCGCATGAGGTTCAGGAATTCATCCAGAAGTACGTCACCCGCGAGCTCTACGAGAGCAAGTATGCCGACGTCTTCAAGGGCGATTCCAACTGGCAGGCGGTTCAGGTTCCTCCGGGCCAGACCTATGCCTGGGACGATAACTCGACCTACGTTCAGAACCCGCCTTACTTCGTGGGCATGGGCAAGAAGGGCGCCGGCATTTCCGATATCAAGGGCGCTCGCGTTCTCGGTCTCTTCGGCGACAAGATCACCACCGACCACATTTCTCCGGCCGGTTCGATCAAGGCTGCCTCGCCGGCTGGTGCCTACCTCATCGGTCATGGCGTTGGCGTTGCCGACTTCAACCAGTACGGCACGCGTCGCGGCAATCATGAAGTCATGATGCGCGGCACCTTCGCCAACATCCGCATCCGCAACCACATGCTCGGCCCGAACGGCAAGGAAGGTGGCTACACCATCCACTATCCGTCCAAGGAAGAGACCTCGATCTACGATGCGGCCATGCAGTACAAGGCCGAAGGCGTTCCGCTCGTCATCTTCGCCGGTGTCGAATACGGCAACGGCTCGTCGCGCGACTGGGCTGCCAAGGGCACGAACCTGCTCGGCGTACGCGCTGTGATCGCCCAGTCCTTCGAGCGTATCCACCGTTCGAACCTCGTCGGCATGGGCGTCATTCCGTTCGTCTTCGAGGAAGGCACGACTTGGGCAAGCCTCGGCCTGAAGGGCGACGAACTCGTTACCATCGAAGGCCTGGCAGACATCAAGCCGCGCGAGCGCAAGATTGCCAAGGTCACCTATGGCGACGGCACGGTAAAGGATGTCCCGATCATCTGCCGTATCGATACGCTGGATGAGGTCGTCTACGTCAACAATGGCGGCATCCTGCAGACCGTTCTGCGCGATCTCGCTGCCTAATACGCATCTACGCCGATCTCATGAGGCCGCCGGAAAACTCTTCCGGCGGCCTCTTGTTTTTCACGGGGATGTGTTCGGTGTTGCCGCCATGCGGCCTTGGCCTCACCCCATCGTGACTTTGCGTCATCACGCTAAGCTATTATCTCTTGTTTCAGGTTTTTCGGGCTTGATATGGCCTATCCGCCCCCAAGGAGCGTGAATATTTTCGGCGGCCACGCAGGTGGGGACCGGAATTTTGATGCAGAGGTAAGACAGAAATGCGCCTTCGATTTTCGATTCCACTGCTGGCAGGCATTGCGCTCGCAAGTTCGCTGCACGCGCAGGAGGCTGCGAAGATCAAGGGCGTCGTCGAGCTTTTCACCGCACAGGGCTGCGCTTCCTGTCCGCCGGCCGACGCTGCCTTTCGCAAGCTGATTCGCCAGGGCGATGTCGTGGCGCTCGCCTATCATGTCGACTACTGGAACTATCTGGGCTGGAACGACACGATGGCGAACAAGGAAAATACCGCGCGCCAGTATGCCTATGCCCGCACGCTCGGTCGCAGCGGCGTCTACACGCCGCAAGCCATCGTCAATGGCCGGGACCATATGAATGGTGCCGATCTCAACGCGATCAACGTCAAGATCGACACCTTCCAGCATAGTGGCGAGGGACTGACCGTTCCGGTGAATGCCAGCACGAAGGATGACGAGCTTTCGATCAAGATCGGCGCTGGCCAAGGCAAGGCCAATGTCGTCGTCGTCTATTTCGACAAGGAACAGATGGTCGCTCCCAAGGGCGGTGAAAACAATGGCCAGCAGATTGCCTATATGCACGCGGTTTCCGATGTGGAGACAGTCGGTATGTGGGACGGCAAGGCGATGAATATCGTGCTGCCCGCCAATGTGCTGAGCAAGGCGGGGCGCAGGGGACTTGCGGTGCTTCTGCAATCGTCGTCGCCTTCCGGCGATCCCTCAGCCATCATCGGCGCGACTGTTCTGACGGTGGGGTCTGACGGCTGAGTCTATCGGTTGGCGGGAAGCTTTGGCTACCATCGAAAAGGTATCCATTTTGGCAAGTGCCAAAAGTTTCCCTATTTCGGCTGATGCCGAAATAGGGGGGTGCCCGGCAAGGACGCATTCGGGGCTGGGGTTTATCGATGCGCCCCGGCCGGGCGGCTTGGCGCGGCGGCGCCAAGCGGCTGCCTATACTTCCCGCAAATTTGGCGTGGTTTTGACTGAAATGCGGCGCTGCGGAGACGCTTTTGGGCATGGGAAAGAAATTGTGAGCCGCCAGACGGCTTGCAATTTGGTGCGGCTGAGGCAAACTGTCATTCTCCTGTCATGAGATAGCCCTTGGGGGATTGATGACTGATCAGCCGGATTTGCGACATAGCGAAAGCCGCTCCGTGGAAAATACCTCCTCCGTCGTCGTCGATCTCAGAGAATACAAACAGAGCAAGGATCCGCTGCCGGTGACGTTCCATCGCGGCGAGCTGGATGCCATTCTCTGGATCTACGGCCGTATGGTCGGCGAAGGTGAATGGCGGGACTACGCGATCGATCACCTGAAGGAGAAGGCCGTTTTCTCCGTTTTCAAGCGCTCGGGCGAGATGCCGCTCTTCCGCATCGAAAAGAACCCGAAGCTTGCCGCCAAGCAGGGTGCTTTCTCCGTGATCAATACCAATGGCATGACCCTGAAGCGCGGACATGACCTGCAGCAGGTCTTGAAGGTTTTCGACAAGCAGCTGAAGCTGGTGGAGAAGTAATTCCTCTCCACATTGGCTGAGAGAATGGTATCAGAGGCTCGATGCGAGCGCGCATCTAACCCTCGAACAACGTTCCGGGGTAAACGCTCGGATCCGGATCGCTCTCCGCGCCATCGCCAAGCGCCTTCTGCATCAGCATCGTATCCAGCCATCGGCCATGCTTGTAGCCCGTGCCCTTCAGCAGTCCGACTTCTGTAAATCCCGCAGCGCGATGCACGGCGATGGATGCCGGATGCGCTCCGCCGATGACGGCGATCATCTGGCGAAAGCCCAGCGTCTGGCAGCTTTCCACCAAGGCATTCAGCAACAGACTGCCCACACCGCGCCCGCGAGCCTCCGGGGCCAGATAGATCGAATCCTCCACCATCCAGCGATAGGCCGGACGCGTGCGGAAGGACGAGGCATAGGCGTAGCCGAGGAAGGCTCCCTCCGCGTCCTCTGCGACGATATAGGGATATGCCTTCTCCCGGATCGCCTCAAAGCGGCCAGCCATCTCTTCCTCGCTCGGAGGTGTGATCTCGTAGCTTGCCGTGCCGTTCAGCACTGACTCGCGATAGGTGGCGGTAATATGGGGAAGATCATCTAAGCTGGCGCTGCGGAGGCGGACGGACATGTGTTTCTTATTGCCTGATCTGCTGTTGGTGATGGCTGCCATCAAATCGCAGGCCTCTTTTCCAGGCAAACAAAAAGGCGGCCAAAGCCGCCTTTTCGATGGTTATTCAAGCTGCGCGCTTAGTTGCGGTTGCCCATGAAGCGCAGCAGGAACATGAACAGGTTGATGAAATCCAGGTAGAGCGACAGGGCGCCCATGATGGCCTTGCGGCCAGCCACGGTTGCATCGTCGGCATCGTAGTACATTTCCTTGATCCGCTGCGTATCATAGGCGGTGAGGCCTGCGAAGATCAGCACGCCGATCACCGAGATGGCGAACTGCATGGCGGACGAAGCCAGGAAGATGTTGACCAGCGACGCGATGATAAGGCCGAAGAGACCCATCATCAGGAACGAGCCCATCGCCGAGAGATCACGCTTGGTCGTGTAACCGTAGAGCGACAGCGCGCCGAAGGAGGCGGCGGTCACGAAGAAGGTCTGCACGACGCTCTGGCCGGTGTAGATGATGAAGATCGACGACAGCGACAGACCCACCAGTGCGGCGTAGACCCAGAAGGTCGTCGTCGCGGCGGCCACGCTCATGCGATTGATCCTGAAGCTCAGGAAGAAGACCATCGCCAGCGGAGCGAGGATGACAACCCACTTCAGCGGGCTGAGATAGATCGCCTGGCCGAAAGCCGTGATCTGTCCGTTTGCGAAAGCCAGAGAGAAAGCGAGATAAGCGGCAACACCCGTGATCGCCAGACCCAGCGCCATCAGGTTATAGACCTTGAGCATGTAGGCTCGAAGGCCCTCGTCTATCATCGCACCCGATTGCGCACCGCTCTGCGCCCGGTTTTGGTAATTGCGAAAGTCAGCCATGTTTTCCTCTTTCAAGCTCCGATTTGGGAACGGTGTCGGGCCATTCAGGCCCAGGCGCCGCTGCGGAGCTCCAGCATGCCTGCGTAGAATATGAGGCTTTCAGGCCTTGTAGACAAGGGTCAAGCGGCCTGACCGATGTTAAATCGATGTAATATCGTGCCGTTTTCACGGCGTTCGGTTAATCCGCGAGGAGAATTCATAGCTCCCGCAGAACGGGTGCTGCTTTTTGACCCAGGATGCGCCAAGTGCCGATAAGACCGATTCCGACCGTCAGCACCAGGGCGATGACGAGGGTGGAGAGCGCGACATCCGGCATGAAGGTCGAGGGCAGCTTCATGATACGGCTGACGATATACCAGGCGGAGGCGGAACCGGCGGCCAGCGCGAAGATTGCGGTCGCGGCGCCCAGGATCAGATATTCGTAGCTGAAGGCGCGAATCAGCATTGCCCGCGTTGCGCCGAGCGTCTTGAGAATGACGGCATCATGGGTGCGGGCACGGTTGCCGGCGGCCAGCGCGCCCGCCAACACCAGCACCGACGCGATGAGCGCGACCGAGGCGGCGGCACGGATCGCTGTTGCCAGCTGCCCCACCAGCGTGCTGACGACATCGAGCGCATCCTTGACGCGAACGCTTGTTATCGTCGGATAGGCGTTGGTGACTTTCCTCAGAATCGCGGCTTCCTGCTCCGAGGTAGCGGAACTATCCGTGAGGGTCGCGAGCCAGGCATGCGGTGCCCCCTTGAAGGTGTTGGGCGAGAAGATCATCACGAAATTGATCGAGAGCGATTGCCACTGCACCTTGCGGAAGCTGGCAATCTTGGCGGTGATGTTGCGGCCGAGGACATTCACGGTGATCTTGTCGCCGAGCTTCAGGCCAAGAGCCTTGCCTTCCTCGGCGGAAAAGGACACCAGCGGTTCGCCGCTATAGTCCTTGTCCCACCATTTGCCATCCGTGACTGCAGCGTTTTCCGGAAGAGTTTCGGCATAGGTGATGCCGCGATCGCCGCGCAACACCCATTGCCCTGCGGCCGGCACCTTCATCTTGGTGACATCCTCGCCGTTGAAGGCGACGATCCGGCCACGTAGCATCGGCGCTTCGACGAGCTTGCCCTTGGGATCGAGGTCGAGGACGATCTTGCGGAAGCCCTCGAGCTCCGGTCCCTGGATGTCGACGAAGAAGAAATTCGGCGCCTTCTCGCTCATGCGCCCCATGAGCTCGCTGCGCATGTTGCCGTCGATCAATGTCAGGGTTACCAGCAGCGCCAGGCCGAGGCCCAGCGACAGTACGACCGAAGATGTGAGTGCGCCGGGACGATGGATGTTGCCGATCGCCAGACGCAGCGCCGGCGAGCGCACGCGCGGGCTGCGACGGGCAAGCCAGGCGAGCAGCGCAGCGACGACCCGCAGCACGACAAACGCCCCGGCAATCGAAACGACGAAGACGATGGCGATGAAGCGGTCATAGGCAGTGATGATGGCCAAAGCGGCAAGCGCCGCCATCAGCAGGCCAGCGGCAAGCAGATAGGGCCAGCCGGGCAGGCGCCGAGCCTCGAAACCCTGTTCGCGGAACAGTGCAGTTGCCGGTACTTCGCGGGCGTGGCCGAGCGGCGGAATGGCGAAGGC
>NZ_JAELTU010000265.1 GCF_016429015.1 Rhizobium sp. ASV20 | reverse complement strand
CGCTCAAGCTTTTCTCATCAAGGAATTGGAGTTCCGTGCAGTCGCGTTGGGCAAGCCAACGGCGGCAAGGACGTTCATGGATCCGGAGAATTCAATCGGCCTGCTCAGAGTGTTCGAGCCGAGGAGCGGGGCTTAGAGCATTTGGAATCTTTCAGAGAGGATTAAGTGTCGCCGATAATAGCCTAATTTGTAAAACAGCACCGAAGCCGGACCCCCATGGAGTTATTTTCTACATCATTAAAAATAAAACGAGAATCTCGAAATTACCGGGGTCTCAATCGGCGCCAGTCGGGAACCCGCTCAAATCGAAAATGTCTATTTTTGTCAGACGGTTATCTGAAGCTATGGGTGGGGTTATAGTTCGGTGCTTACTCACACTCTTTGCGGGCCATGATGAAGGCGGACAGAATTGGGCTCGCTTTGCCAGTCTGATCGGAAGCTGCAAAATGAATGGTGTCGAACCCTACGCCTACCTGCGCGATCTCTTCATCAGTCTGGCAAACGGCCATCTCGCCATAAATATCGACGCCCTTATGCCATGGGCTTATGCCCAGCGCGGTAGCGCCTCACAATGAGCTCGTCCGGGACTCCCCGACGTGCTCACGCGGCTTCCAGCAACGCATGGCTTGACCATTGCAACGGCAAAATCAATGGGACGGAGACGCCGCTTACTCTGAAATCTCGCCATCTAACATCAAATTTGAACCGCGCCCGACCACCCGGTGTTCGAATTCCCGAAGGGGAATGTTCGAACCCGCGACCCCCTGATCACAAATCAGGTGCTCTATCTGCTGCGATATTACGGCGAGTTGGCACCGGGGAGCCATGCCGTAGCGTGGGCGCATCAATGACCTCTTTCGATCGCTCCGCCACCTGAAGCTGACATTAACGCTACTGTCAGGCTTTATTCATTCCTTTGGGCATACGTTCGAACCAACGTCACCCCTAGGACGTTGTACTGTTCGGAGGAAATCCATGAACAAGTTCTTTATCGCTTCTGCACTAGCCTTAGCTTCGCTCGTCGCCACGACCGCCCCGTCGCTGGCTGATGACGGGTATTACCACCACCGTCGCCACTATGACCACGGCGACTGGGGCCATCACCGTCGTCATCATGACTGCTTCACAAAGAGAATCGTCGGCTGGCACCATGGCCATCGAGTCGTTACCGTAGAGCGTGTTTGCCGATAGTTCCTGACACCAAAGGCTCGGTTCTCATCTGCCGGGCCTTTGGTGCAGGCGCAAACTTTTCGTCCACACTGAAGCGGGCTGCCCGCAGGTGGCACGAGCGCCGCCTCGGGCAAGCGGATGGGCTAAAAATCGTGCCCGTCGCGTCCGCCGCCGTTACGAGCCGATGTTGCGATCACTATTACGTTTAGCGACTATCGGCAGCTCTTCGATATTCGCCAGCATGTGCCGCTTTATCAGGAACCGACGAAGATTTTCGCGGACAGCCGGCAGCGGGAAGATCCCTTGAGCCGCCATGCGACACGCCTTTTCGAGAACCTCAAAGGTCGTGTCTCTATCGTCCTCTGGCCATTCCTCAAGAACATCGAGGGCATCCTCAAGGCTCGCAAGCTCCTGGATATAGTACCGCTTCTTTAGAAACAGTGGAGCGTCAAACAGGGTGTTAGCCATCGCCATCTCCTTTCTAAAGCACGTTTGACGGCGCCAGATCTAGGAGCGGAGGTCGAAAATTCAAGTGATTTTTGCTGCGACGCGACGCTCAGCCCCTTGGGACTAGATTAAAAGTCCGATCGGCATAACTGCTGGTCGGGCTGGAAATTCATAGTGGCGAACGCATGAGGACTCGAACCTCAAACCTGCCGGGCAGAAGCCGGCCGCTCTATCCCATTGCGCTATGCGATCTATTTCATTGCAAGCTAATTTTCTTCTCGCTACCATCGTCGATGGAGGACACCCATGCGACATATTGATTCGAAATCCGCCGAGCCCGTCGTCGCGACGAAGGTTTGGTGCATTGCAGACTTTTGCGCACTTCATCGACTGGATGGCAAGGAGCAAGCCAAGCTTAACGCGTTATTTGGCGAGTTTGCTACGACCAGCGAGCTCGCGCACAACGTCACCCGGTCACCGCGGTCTAGGTGATGAGACAATCCGGCCTTCCATTCCGCTGCGCAGCCACCCCACAGCTTAAAACAAAAATATAGCTTGCATTCTTTCTTCGGCTGCTCGGTAATGAACCGTTATCGCAAACAGGAGTGATCGATGGCCAAGGGTCAAGCTAAAAGTAATAAAGAGGTCCGCAAACCCAAGAAGGACAAGGCCGCGCCTGCTGCTGCGCCTACTCTTGGGGCTAAGGCCGTCGAGTCTAGTAAGCAGAAGAAGCCATGATCTTCAGCCTTCCCGATATCGCTTCGGGGAGGCCTTCCGCTACGACCGCGGCGGCCTGACCCGTGGCACGGTGGTTGATTTCTTTCCCGTAGAACATTGCCTGTACGCTCATGCGTCTTCTCCTTTATGATGCCCGGTACCGCCTGACTCGGATTCAACTTTGAACTCAAAACCGGGTCCCGCGTTTATGTGCGGAAAAACCTCTTTAACCGGAGAGAGATCATGAGGCTCGTGCAATTCACACTGATTGGACAAGCAGCAATGCCTGTCTTCATCAACCCCGATCAGGTGGTGTCTTTGGTTCCGTTACCTGATCGGACGCAGATCGTCACGACCGGCACCGGCGCCCACGGAGCATCCATCGTTTATGATGTGACAGAACTAGCGGGGGAGGTCGTGCGACTATTGACGACCAATCCCGCTGTTGCCGCACCAGGACGCGCTTGAGTCCAGCTTCCACATCTATCCATTGCGCTCGCGCTGGTTGGAGGGGCTACCCTCCCGGCTTGACCAACGGCCTTGGCGGCATCACCCACAGGTGGCTAAGGCTCCCATACGTCGGGGCGCAGCGGCGTCCCCTCTGGATTCATGCGGCTTCCCGAAGCTTCGCCCGACGCCGCGCCTCGCGTTCGCGGAGGCGGTTAGCCTTCTCAAGTCGCATGCTCAGCGCCTCAAGATCCGGGCTATCAGGATCGAAAACCGGCTTTGCATCCTCTGGCAACCAGAAGCCGGGGCTTCTTTCCATAGGTGTTTCAACCTTATCCAAATCAGTACCCGAATTCGGCATCATTGGCACCACCCTCGACCAATCAGGGTGATGTAACAAATTAGCTTTTTTAATCAACAAGCCGGAAATGTTACTGAATTCATTTCGCAAGCGCCGCTCCGATGTACTACGCGATCGACCAGAAAATCTGCAGAAATCTCGGAAAGACCCTGCGATATGCCTCGCCGCCAGGCAAATCGACCAGCGAAAAAGCAGAATTCGGTTCTCCTCGCTTTTGACCAGATCGAGCATCCAACCACAGAATACCTCCTCGGCTCTGGATATGGCAGATGCCGTTTATTGAAACGCAGGAAAAATAGAGAGCATAGAGCTATCCGGCGATTCTCTCAGGGAGCAACGCCTTAAAGCCAGATCGTGAAAGACGCTCATTCTGGCTGCCTATGCTCAGGCGGCCCGATTGTTCTTGTACCGTTGAAGCCAACCGTTGTTCAGCGGGAAACCAACGCGATACCCGCATCGATCCAGGGCATGCTCCCGCCAGGAAGACCTATGAGGGGCTGGCTATCTCCAGTGGCCTTCTGTGCAATACATGAAGCAACTTTGGCCGTGACCGAGGTAACGCCGGCATCGATCATCGGCGTTTCCTCATGGCTGCTTTTGGGTGAGGGCACTGGGGGCGCGAACGCCCGGAGTGGGTTCGGAAGCAGCCATGGAGGTTTCACCACTTATGGCGGCTATTTCATCCTCGGCGTCCAAGATCGGTCAGTCCACGTCGATAAAGCGGCTGTCCGCTACTGAAGAATCTCAAACGGATAGCATTTGCAATAACAGGGTCGTCGGTTCTGATCCTATTCAAGAGCAGTAAAGGTTCGCAAAACCTATTCAAAGGCAATTTAAGTATAAAGCTCGAACATCTAGTGAGGCTCATCGGCCAGTATATGCAGTGGGACGCTCGCTTTTTCGGCCGCTGCTCGCAGTCGTTTGTCTCTGGTCCACAAGGTTACTTTCTCTTCAAGGAGAGCGGACGCTAGCAGATGGGCATCTGTGTAGCCAATACCCATGCTGAAAATGCCGAATCGATCGATCATCGTCATAACTTCGTCGTGCGTGGCGACAACAGCTCCGCGCTGAGCTATCAAAAAAGCAATAACGCTGCCGCGGTCCCGAAGGCTACCAAGCGCCAACTCGCCGATCACGCTCGGATGGCAAAGTAGTCGATCGTCTTCGATTATCCTTCGTAGCTCGGCATCGCCATGTCGGAAATGATCAATCCAGATCGAGGTGTCTACTAATATCACTTAACCGCCGTGCTCCGACGGCGCGGAGCTGCCTCGGCATCCGGCATAGTTCCCCCAAGAGCGATGAGGCGTTTTCCGGACTCCACACGAACCAGCGTCTCCAACGCCTGGCGGACGAGTGCTGCAGTTTCTTTAGTGCCGGTCAATAATCTAGCCCTGTCCATGAGGGCATCGTCGAGATTGATGGTTGAGCGCATCAGCTGGCCTCCGTGTTATACGACGTCAGAAATAGCACCATTTGGTGATTAAATCTACGCCTTCTTTCGCTTCCGTACACGGACGTGGTCTACAAAAGTAAGGTAGCGCGACGCTCTCATCCCATGGGACATTGGAATTGAGCCGTGAAGTTGAATCCGGCGCCATCGATGCCCCGGGCTCGAAAATATTGCGGAGGTCCACGGTTCGAATCCCCTCACGGCGGTCACCTTCAACCCTGACCATCTCATTTCTTCGAGACGGCGTTCGACTTGGGGTCACCGTGGCATATATAAGACATAAGCGGCCCTAGGATCGAACGCCCGCATTCGCTGTTAAACGTGCTGGCTATCCGGGAGGAGGGTTTACTTACAGCGCCCAACAAGCTTTTGTAGCTGCGCAGTGAGGCCCCGGCGTTATTGCGAGCGAAAGAAGCTATGTTCTATAGTGGCCCGCTGATACATTATTTCCAGTTCTGAACTACCGTGCGGGGTGGGTCAAAATGTCAGTTTCTAGTGGTGAAGGGCAATCCAGATTTGCCCAAGGTCGGCTTGCCGACCCAAAATCTGTTGGGAAACCGGTCCAGCCTGAACATGATGCGGCCGCTTTCCTCGCCGCGATCGTGGAATCCTCGGAAGACGCGATTGTCAGCAAAAGTCTCTCAGGAATCATTACGACCTGGAACAAGGGCGCGGAACGCCTTTTTGGTTACACGGCAGAAGAGGCGATCGGCCAGCCGATCACAATCGTCATTCCCGACGACAGGCTTGACGAGGAGCCCGCAATCCTTGCCCGAATCCGTGCAGGTGAACGTGTCGACCATTTCGAGACGGTACGGCGACACAAGGACGGCAGCTTGATCGATATATCGCTTACCATCTCGCCGATACGGGATGGCAACGGAAAGGTTATCGGCGCCTCGAAGATCGCCCGCAACATATCCGAAAGAAAGCGGGCCGCCGAGCACCAGGAACTTCTCCTCCGCGAGATGCATCATCGCGTGAAGAACCTATTCGCCATAACAAGCGGACTCATTGGTCTTGCAGCGAGGTCGGCGCAAACGCCCGCCGATTTGGCCACGCGCATGAGGGACAGGTTGATGTCTCTGTCGCGGGCGCACGAGATGACGCTGCCTGCACTGGGCCACGAGGATAGGGTCGGCGACAGGCAGGCTACTTTGTTTCAGCTTTTGTCGAATATTCTCGCGCCCTATGGCCAGGAGGGCTCAGATCAGTGGCAGCTCTACGGACGCGATGTCGAGGTCAGCCGCGAGAAAATCACCAACCTCGCGCTTCTATTCCACGAATTCGCGACGAACGCGGCAAAATATGGCGCGCTATCAATTGAAGATGGACAATTGTCCATCACGGTTATGATCGAAGAAGAGGCTGTCAACATCGTCTGGCTAGAGAGTAATTCGCCTCCACAGGATGGAGCCGAGCGTGGCGCGACTGGTTTCGGGGCCAAGCTTGAGCAGATGATGGGACAGAGCCTGAATCTGAACATCACGCGCGAATGGCTACCCGATGGGCTCTGCATACGCCTGTCGGCGCCCTTCGAGGCCATCGGCAGGTAGCGCTTATTTTGGTAAACAATTGCTTTGGGCGTCTGTTGGCATTCAACGGTTCGCATCCGGCGTTTGCCTGGGGATTGCGCCGCTCATCGATAGCACCCCTCCGACCGGTGGGCAAATCACCAATCGGGCGGGATTTTATTCCGAAGCGAGCTTCCGCGCAATTTTGCTACGCTCGCCCGATCTAGATGCATTTTGCAGTGTCGTTCTCCCTTGTCACAACCGAAACATTACGCTCCGGCAAAGCATCAACGAGTAAAATCCCATCTTTGACCGGATTCTGCCCCCGGCATTCAATGCCAGCTCTCGACGAGCCCCGCTGACGAACCTTGAATGGGATCGGTAACCGGCGCTGGCAATGACGAAATCATAGCCAGGATGTCGGTCCTGGCAGCGTCGGTCTGAATGTCGGCATGCTGGCCTTCCGGATAAGCGCCGACAATCTCGAAGTCCTCGGAGCAGCCGAGATTTCGGTGCCCTGTTCCAGCAGGAAGGATCAGGCAGTCTCCCATTGAGACCTCGATCGGCTGTCCTTCCGGGCCGCCGATCAGCAAAGTGGCGCTGCCACATCCGACACCCAGAACCTCGTGGGCTCCAGAATGGTAATGCTGATAATCAAAGACGCCGTCTCTCCAAAGGCCAGTCCATCCGTTCATGGCGAACAGGGTCTCGAAATCTGCTGACGATCCTCCGGTCGGCAAAGCATCCCTGTATGTTGAATTCCAGCAGGATTTGATCCTCTTTTCCGGCTCGCCTTAAACCAGCGTATTCGGTCTTCCGATTTGACAATGATAAGCTTTCTGGCATGAGGGTGGAGCACGCCGAAACGAAAAAGTGGTTCACAATCAAACGATAATAAACAGTTGAAACTGCTAATCCGGAATCTTACGGTTAAATGCAAAACGACACCACGATCATGGACGCCATTCTCAGCGG
>NZ_JAELTU010000264.1 GCF_016429015.1 Rhizobium sp. ASV20 | reverse complement strand
GGGGATATTTTCCTGATGTTGACCGTGCTGTTCCTGGCAATGATCCTCGGGGTCCTCATGCTCAGCAAACCGAGCGTGCCGGGCGGCGGAGGCGGTGGCGGAGGCCACTGACGACCCAGTTTTAAAGTATGCTCCCAAGGCATGGCCCCTCCTCGTGAGGGGCCTTTTTTTGTCTGGCTGCAGCCACAAAATCACGTGTGTGAAAATTTCTGATTTACGTACATCAGAAATCGCAGTAAGGGTTTCAGCAGGAGGAGCCAATGAGACCGACCGTGCATGACATCGCCGCCGCCGCAGGCGTCAGCCTCGCCACCGTGGACCGCGTGTTGAACCAGCGGCCGGGCGTGCGGCTGGTCACGCGCGAGAAGGTGGAGGAGGCCATCCGCCAGATCGGTTACATCCGCGACGTTGCCGCTGCCAACCTGGCCAAGAGGCGTGTCTATCCCCTTGTTTTCATTGTGCCAACAGGCGACAATTCCTTCATGCACGGGCTGCGTTCGGAGGTGCACTACGCGACCTTGCGCGCGAGCATAGAGCGCACGGATATCCGCATCGTCGAAGTGCCGGCTTTCGATGTGCCGGCGCTTGTTGCCGCGCTCGACGCATTGCAGGGGCAGGACATTGCCGGCGTCGCCCTGGTGGCGACCGATGCACCAGAAGTCAGGGCAGCGGTCGATCGGTTGGTGTCGGAGCGCATCCCTGTCGTCACGCTGGTTTCCGATCTCACGGATTCTACCAGACATCACTATGCCGGCATCGACAATATCGCCGCCGGTCGCACTGCCGCCCGGTTGCTCGGGCGCTTCCTGGGTGGTCGTGAAGGTGATCTCACCGTTCTCGCCGGCTCCATGCTGGTGCGCGACCATCGCGAGCGCTTGCAAGGTTTCTCGGCTGTGATGTCGGCGGAGTTTCCCAAGCTGCGGCTGCTCCCCGTGCTCGAAGGGCGCGACGATCCTGACCGGACGAAATCGCTTGTCTCCAGGGCGCTGTCCGACGACAAGGACATTATCGGCATCTACAGCCTCGGCGCTGGCAACAGGGGTTTGATCGCAGCCTTGAAGGCCGTCAAGCCGAAGCGCGAGCTGACCGTTGTCGTGCATGAGCTGACGCAGCATACGCGGGCGGCGCTGGTGGATGGCACGATCGATGCAGTCCTCAATCAGGATGCCGGTCATGAGGTGCGCAGCGCCATCCGCGTCATGAAGGCCACTGCCGACGGCCAGGCCGTCATCGCGGATCAGGAGCGCATCCGCCTCGACATTTTCTTGAAAGACAATCTGCCCTGAACATTCGAAGGCGGCAGAGCATAGGGAGTACCATCTGATGTATTTGGGTCTCGATCTCGGAACGTCCGGCGTCAAAGCGATGCTGATCGACGGCAATCAGAAGATTATCGGTTCCGCCCATGGCGATCTCGATGTCTCGCGTCCACATTCCGGCTGGTCGGAGCAGGATCCCGCACAGTGGATCCGCGCGACCGAGGAAGCCGTGGCCGGGCTGAAGGCGGCGCATCCCAAGGAATTGGCCGCCGTGCGCGGCATCGGCCTTTCCGGCCAGATGCATGGTGCGACGCTGCTCGATGCCGACGACAAGGTCCTGCGTCCGTGCATCCTCTGGAACGATACCCGCAGCTACCAGGAGGCGGCCGCGCTGGATGCCGATCCGCGCTTCCGCGCCTTGACCGGTAATATCGTCTTCCCCGGCTTCACGGCGCCGAAGCTTGCATGGGTCGCCAAGCATGAGCCTGATATTTTCGCCAGAGTGCGCTGGGTGCTGTTGCCGAAGGACTATCTGCGTCTCTGGCTGACCGGCGAGCATATGTCGGAAATGTCTGACTCTGCGGGTACGTCCTGGCTCGATACCGGCAAGCGCAAATGGTCTTCCGAGCTGCTTGCGGCGACTTCTCTCGATGAGAAGCAGATGCCGACGCTTGTCGAAGGCACCGAAGTTGCCGGCAAGCTGCGCGGCGAGTTGGCCTCCAAGTGGGGCACTGGCGGCGATGTCGTCGTGGCCGGCGGGGCAGGGGACAATGCTGCCTCGGCTTGCGGCATGGGCACCGTCAGCCATGGCGCGGCCTTCGTTTCGCTCGGGACGTCAGGCGTGCTCTTCGCGGCCAACGGTTCCTATCTGCCGAAGCCGGAAAGCGCCGTGCATGCTTTCTGCCATGCGCTCCCCAATACCTGGCATCAGATGGGTGTCATTCTCTCAGCGACCGATGCGCTCAACTGGCATTCGCATGTGACTGGCAAGTCCGCTGCCGAACTCACCACAGAGCTTGGCGACACGCTGAAGGCGCCGACGAGCGTCACCTTCCTTCCCTATCTCTCGGGCGAGCGCACGCCGCACAATGACGCAACGATCCGCGGCGCCTTCATCGGCCTCGGCCATGAGAGCGGCCGTGCCGTGCTGACGCAGGCCGTGCTTGAAGGCGTGTCCTTTGCCATCCGCGACAATCTGGAAGCGCTGCGCGCGGCCGGCACTGATATTGCGCGCGTGACGGCCATCGGCGGCGGCTCGCGCTCGCGCTATTGGCTGGCCTCGATTGCGACAGCGCTCGGCGTACCCGTCGACCTGCCGGCGGACGGAGATTTCGGCGCGGCTTTCGGCGCTGCCCGTCTCGGCCTGATTGCTGCTACCGGCGCCGATCCGGTCGCTGTCTGCACTCCGCCGCAGACAGCCGGCACCATCGATCCCGTGGCGTCGCTGACGGATGCCTATGCGGATGCCTACAAGCGCTATCGGGCGGTTTATCCCGCGATCAAGCCGCTCTCAGCGCATTGAAAACTGCGTGGCTTGCAGTCCTCTTCCGCCCTGTCGGGCACCTTCTCTCCGCTCTGATGGGGAGAAGGGAAGGTGGCAGCGACGCATGAAAGAACCAGACAATACCGAAATACCAACCCGAGGAGACAAGACATGAGCACCGGATTTTTTGGTGACATCAGCAACGTAAAATACGAAGGCCCGGACAGCACCAATCCGCTGGCCTTCCGTTACTACAACAAGGACGAAGTCGTTGCCGGCAAGCGGATGGAAGATCATCTGCGCTTCGCTGTCGCCTATTGGCATACCTTCACCTGGCCGGGCGGTGATCCCTTCGGTGGTCAGACCTTCCTTCGCCCCTGGTTCAACGAGACGATGGAAGCCGCCAAGCTGAAGGCTGACGTCGCCTTCGAATTCTTTACTTTGCTTGGTTCGCCCTATTACTGCTTCCACGATGCCGACGTGCGTCCGGAAGGCAAGAATTTTGCCGAGAACACCAAGAACCTCAACGAGATCGTCGATTACTTCGCCAAGAAGCAGGCCGATACCGGCGTGAAGCTGCTCTGGGGTACGGCGAACCTCTTCTCGAACCGCCGCTTCATGTCGGGCGCTGCGACCAATCCGGATCCGGACGTTTTCGCCTTCTCGGCAGCGACCGTGAAGACCTGCCTGGACGCGACCCACAAGCTCGGCGGCGAAAACTACGTCCTCTGGGGCGGCCGCGAAGGTTATGAGACGCTGCTCAACACCGACCTGAAGCGCGAACTGGACCAGATGGGCCGCTTCCTAAATCTCGTCGTCGAGTACAAGCACAAGATCGGCTTCAAGGGTACGATCCTGATCGAGCCGAAGCCGCAGGAGCCAACCAAGCATCAGTATGACTACGACGTCGCCACCGTCTACGGCTTCCTCAAGAAGTACGGTCTTGAGAATGAAGTGAAGGTCAATATCGAGCAGGGCCACGCGATCCTTGCAGGCCATTCCTTCGAGCACGAACTGGCGCTTGCCAATGCGCTCGGCATCTTCGGCTCGATCGACATGAACCGCAACGACTACCAGTCCGGTTGGGATACCGACCAATTCCCGAACAACGTTCCGGAAATGACGCTGGCCTACTACCAGGTTCTGGCAGGCGGCGGCTTCAAGACCGGCGGGACGAACTTCGACGCCAAGCTGCGTCGCCAGTCGCTCGATCCGGCAGATCTGCTCATCGGCCACATCGGCGGCATGGATTGCTGCGCTCGCGGCCTGAAGGCTGCCGCCAAGATGATCGAGGACAAGGCACTCTCCAAGCCGCTCGCCGACCGTTACGCCGGCTGGGATTCGGCCGAGGGCCAGAAGCTGCTGCGCGGCGAGTACTCGCTCGACCAGATCGCCCAGTGGGTCGAAACCAAGGACGTCAACCCGCAGCCGAAGTCTGGCAAGCAGGAACTGCTCGAAAACATCGTCAATCGTTACGTTTGATCGACATGGTCGGGAGGCGGTAGTTCATCGCCTCCCGACCTCTGCCTGAAGGCGCGGCTGGAAATGGAAATGGGATTTCCGGAAGGGTCTTTGGCATTGGCGAAGGCGTAGCCATCGGCGTGATGGATAGGACCGAATTCGAGCCCCTTTTCTGAACATCTCGCGCGGAATGCTTCGACATGTTCGACATCGAAGACCAGCTTCACCAACGACTGGCCCATCTTCTGGGCCTTTCCCGCCGGATGGATCATCAGATTGGCGCCGCCATCCGATGCCAGCAGTTCGACGATCCGATCGCCCTCCAGACGGAGCGGTGTGAACCCGAAATGCGTCACGTAAAAGCGAATCGTCGCTTCGACATCGCGGACGTAGAGAGTAATTCTACCGAGCGGCATCGCTGTGCTTACCTATCTGCGGCCACGTGCCGGCGGCGCAACCGAGTTTCGCACCACGAGGTCCGGCCGCAGGAGGATTTCCGTCTCGGGCGGCTCCCCATTCGAAAGAAGTTCGAGCAGCAAAGCCATCGCGTGCTTGCCGATGGCGGTGCGAGGTTGCCTGATCGTCGTCAGCGACGGTGTCATGAAGACGGCTTGCGGCACGTCGTCGAAGCCGGTTACCGAAAAATCCTCGGGGATATCGTAGCCGCGCGCTTTCAGGGCGATCATCACGCCGATCGCGGTCTGGTCGTTAACGCACATGAAGGCTGTCGGCAGCGTGTCACGCATGAAGAGCTGCTCGACGGCCAACCGTCCGCTTTCGATGGTGCCGTCGCCGTCGAGCACGATGCGCAGGTCATGACTGATGCCAGCCGCGTCCATTCCGGTTTCATAACCCACCCGCCGGCGGCTATAGGCGAGGCGGGTGCGGGAATCGCCGATGAAGGCGATCTTGCGGTGGCCTTCGGCGATCAGCAGGTCGACGGCTTTGCGCGCGCCGGCGATATCGTCGACGCCGACATAGGGAATGCCGCCGTTGAAGACCGGTTCAAAGACGCCGACGCTCGGCGGCAGCCGCGCCGTCATCGTTTGATGGCCGAAGGGCAGAATGCCGGTGAAGAGGATCAGCCCCGCCGCCTGGTTGGAATTGAGGAATTTCAGATATTCCAATCCGCGTTGCGCATCGTTCTGCGTGTGGCCGATAAGGACGCCATAGCCGTGCGAACGCGCCTCGTTCTCCAGGCCGATCAGAATATTGGAGAAGTTCGGGTCGCCGATATCCGGGGCGACAACGAGAATCATGTTGGAACGGCCAAGCCGGAGGCTGCGAGCCATGGCGTTGGTCGTGTAGCCGGTGACGGCGATGGCCTGGTTGACCTTCAGCCGAGTCGAATTGGCGACTTTCTCCGGTGTATGGATGGCCCGCGAGACCGTTGCGATGGAAACATTGGCAATGCGGGCGACGTCTTCGATAGTTGCGGGCGTGGAATTCGACACTGCGCTCTGCCTTGGGGTCTCGTCTCGGGGCTGGAGACTACACAGACTTACGTGGAGGTCAAAGGTAACCGCGAAATTTTGTACGATATCCAATGATGTAAACCTTTACACCATGTATGTAAAGGTTTACACACCGTGGAAAGCGGGTGGGACCGCAGGGAGGATTCAATGAGTTCGGAAGCCGTCGACGGTGCGGTGGTGCTGTCTGCGAGAGGGATTTCCAAGGCCTTCAGCGGCGTGCAGGTGCTGTTCAGCGTCAACTTCGATCTGCGGGTTGGCGAGATCCACGCGCTGATGGGCGAGAACGGTGCCGGCAAGTCGACGCTCGTCAAGATTCTCTCCGGTTTCGAACAGCCGACCTCGGGCGAAATCCTGCTTGACGGCAAGCCGGTGAAGCTGCCGCCGAACGGTGCTGCCGAAGCGCTCGGCATCGTCATCATCCACCAGGAATTCAATCTTGCGGAACATCTGACCGTCACCGAGAGCCTGTTTCTCGGCCGCGAAGTCACGCGCTTCGGCGTGCTCGACCGCAAGCATATGCGCGCGGAGACGCGACGCGTGCTCGATCTTCTCGGTTCGCATGTCGATGAGAATGCGCTCATCAGCGCGCTTTCCATCGCCGACAAGCAGATGGTGGAGATCGCCAAAGCCATCAGCCGTGATGCTCGCATCGTCTTCATGGACGAGCCGACCGCCGTGCTGTCGCGCGATGAGACCAATTTCCTGTTCAAGCAGGTGCGCAAGCTGCGTGATCAGGGAACGAGTTTTGTCTTCGTCTCCCACAAGCTCGATGAGGTCATGGAGCTGACAGACCGCGTCACAGTGCTGCGCGACGGCCAATGGGTGAAGACATCGCCGACCTCATTGCTCGATGGCGAGTCGATCGCTCAGCTGATGGTCGGACGCGAACTTTCCAGCCTCTATCCTGCGAAGAACGAACCTGATGTCGACGAGAGGGTCGTGCTCAGTGTCAGCTCGCTTTCGACCGGTTACGTCCGTGATGCGAGCTTCGATCTGCGCAAGGGCGAGATATTGGGCTTTTCCGGCATGATCGGCTCGGGCCGGACCGAGCTGATGGAGGCGATCGTCGGCTTGCGGTCGCGCACTGCCGGCGAAGTCGTTGCCAATGGTCAGACGGTGCCTCAGCACGATGTGCATGCGGCCATCGATGCTGGCCTTGCTTACATGACCAAAGACCGCAAGTCCAAGGGGCTGCTTCTGAACTCGGGCATGGCCGTCAACCTGACCCTCCAGTCGCTCGATCGGCACGGCAAGTTCGGCTATCTGAGCGCCTCCAGCGAGGCCAATGCGCTGACGCGGGCGCGTCGCCGGTTCGACATCCGCGTGCGCGATGGCAATATCGTCGCCGGCCGCATGTCGGGCGGCAATCAGCAGAAGTTGCTTCTGGCAAAGGTCATGGAGACCGAG
>NZ_JAELTU010000263.1 GCF_016429015.1 Rhizobium sp. ASV20 | reverse complement strand
GGTCAAGCTCCGCGGCACGCGTGGAAAGATCGGCGGCAATTTCCTCAGCCCTGGCGAAAAGAATCTCGCGCGTGACATTCCGGTTGCCGGCAAAGACGACGTTGGACTGACTCATGATGTGAACTCCGGTTCTTTGGCATGAAGCGGCGGATGCGTGATCCGCCGACAAATCGGTATCGGCGCGTCAGAAAAGCTTCTGCGGTATCCAGCTTGCCGTCACGGCGTCGCTTGCATTGAAGGCTGGCACCTTCTGCGCGAGCTCCTCGATCGTCTTGACGCCGGCCGCTCGCAGCCCATCCTGGGTCAGGAGCGTCGGCTTGACGGTAATAAGGTGCGGCACGTCCTGCCCCGCGATCTGCAGAGCCGCGGCGCGAATGGAAACGGCTCCCACGACGGCGGGATTGGTCGCGACCGTGGCGACCCAAGGGCTGCCGGGCTCGGTGATTTCCTGGATGTCGGCCGTCGAGACGTCGGCCGAATAGATCTTCAGCTTGTTTGCGATGCCGAGATCATTGGCCGCGAGTTTCACGCCGCGCGCAAACTCATCATAGGGCGCGAAGATGACGCTGATTTCAGGATTTGCCGTCAGCGCCGCCTTCGCCTGATCGGCAGTGGAGGTTGCCGTCGTATCGCTGACATTGCCGAAGCGGGCCTTTTCAACGACACCGCTATTCTGCTTCTTGAAGGTATCCCAGACCTCGTTGCGGCGATCGAGCGGCGCAAAGCCAGCGACATAGACATAACCTGCCTTGAAGCTATCCCCATTGTCCTTCACGACCTGCTTCAGCGCGAGTTCGGCTAGCTCGTGATCGCTCTGTTCGACCTGCGGGATTTTCGGATTGTTGAGATTAACGTCGAAGGCGACGACTTTGATGCCCTTGTCCAGCGCCTTCTGAACGACGTCGCCCAGAGATTCCGGCAGACCATGGTCGATGACAATGCCAGAGACACCAAGGTTGATCGCCTGCAGGATCTGCTCGCGCTGCTCAGCGGCATTCTGGCGTCCGGGAAAGACGCGCAAATCGATATCGAGGGCTTTCGCCTGCGCCTCGGCTCCGGCCTGATAGGCCTGGAAGAAATCGCCTGCAGAAATATAGCTGATCAGCGCAACCTTTACGCCGCCCTTGTCAAAGGGAGCAGGCGCACCGCTGACGCCGCCCGCCAATGCAGCCTGCGACATGAAAACGGAAATGGCGGCGGCTGAAAGGGCAAGCCTTGAAAGGGATTTCATCTTAGCGAACCTCGCGATCGATCTGGAGCGCCGTCTGACGGACAATCCCGCGACGCATGCAATTATTAAATATAATCTCTATGTGTTTAGTAGATTAAATCATCCGATTTTGGCGAGCTTCGGAGATTCTTTGTTCTCGGAGGAAAGACCGGGCGGCAAGGCATTGCCTCAAAGGGAACTCGGCGGACCGAAAGCGTCAACCGACGCGCTCGAAAGAGAGCAGCCGTTTCACCCGTTTTAAGCAGGTTGCAGCAAACGCCGATCTGCACACAGGGTTAGCCGCTCACGGATATTCCCTCCCGCCCGGCGGTTTTGGAAAATCGTTCCTCCCTTAAAGCAGTAAAATCTATCTATTTTATATTCTATTGTTTCACATGCATTACTGGAGAGGATGCTTTCATGACCGAGAAAAACACGACCGGCTTTGGGCGCCGGGACATTTTGAAGCTGACCGCCGCCGGCGCTGCCCTGGCAACGGCAGGGATCATTTCGAGCAAGACGGCGGCCGCGGAAGATAGCTTGTCCCTGAAGGGCAAGCGCATCGCGATCAGCGCGACCGGCACCGACCACTATTTCGATCTGCAGGCCTATAACGCCCAGATCGACGAAGTGAAGAAGCTGGGCGGCACACCGATCGCCGTCGACGCGGGCCGCAACGATGGCAAGCTCGTATCGCAACTGCAGACGCTGATCGCACAGAAACCGGATGCAATCGTCCAGATTCTCGGCACGCTGAGTGTTATCGACCCCTGGCTGAAGAAGGCACGCGACGCGGGCATTCCCGTTCTGACCGTCGATGTCGGCTCGACGAATTCGATCAACAACACCACATCGGACAATTGGGGCATCGGCAAGGATCTGGCGCTGCAGCTCGTTTCCGATATCGGCGGCGAAGGCAATATCATCGTCTTCAACGGCTTCTACGGCGTGACGCCATGCGCGATCCGCTACGATCAGCTTGTCAACGTCGTCAAGTACTTCCCCAAGGTGAAGATCATTCAACCGGAGTTGCGCGACGTCATCCCCAATACGGTTCAGGATGCCTTCACGCAGATCACCGCGATCCTCAACAAGTATCCGGAGAAGGGTTCGATCAAGGCCATCTGGTCGGCCTGGGATATTCCCCAGCTTGGCGCTACGCAGGCGCTCGCGGCTGCCGGCCGCACTGAAATCCGGACCTATGGCGTTGACGGAAGCCCGGAAGTGCTGCAGCTGGTGGCCGATCCGAACTCGCCCGCAGGCGCAGATGCCGCCCAGCAACCCGCGGAAATCGGCCGCACAGCCATTCGCAACGTCGCAAAGCTTCTGGCCGGCCAGACGCTACCGCGTGAAACTTACGTGCCTGCACTCCTCGCCAACAAGAGCAACGTCGCCGACATCGTCAAGAAGCTCGGCATCGGCTGATGCGTGGACCGGCGATGCGGCTTCCGTCGCATCGCCACATTGAATGCAAGGGTCCTTTCCATTGACAGCAACCGAACTTCCACCAACGATCGAAAGCCCGGAGCACATTGTTCGCTTCGAAGGCATCGTGAAGCGTTTTGGCGGCGCACAGGCATTGGCCGGCGCATCGCTTGCCGTGCGCCGTGGCACCGTGCATGGGCTTGTCGGGCAGAACGGGGCCGGCAAATCGACCTTGATCAAGCTCCTCGCCGGCCTGCACAAGCCGGACGAGGGCCGCGTCGAGATTGAGGGCAAGGACATCGATCGGCTGACGCCGCATCTTTGCGAAGACCTCGGCATCCACTTCATCCATCAGGACCGGCTCCTCGTGCCGACCTTCACGGTGGGCGAGACGTTGTTTCTCGGAAGGGAGTTGCGCCTTGCGGGCACGCCATTCCTCGATCGCAATGCAATGCGACGTCGAGCCGAAGAGATCCTCGCTAATTATTTTGGCGTGGACTTGCCGAGAAACGCTCTGATCAGCGAACTTTCGACAGCCGAGCAGCAGATCGTTCAGATCACGAGGGCACTGCTGCATCAGCCGAAGTTGCTCGTCTTCGACGAGCCGACCGCAGCTCTGGTACGGCAGGAGGCGGATATTCTGTTCCGTCTCATCCACCGCCTGCGCAGCGAGGGCGTGACCATCATTTACATCTCGCATTACCTCAATGAGATCGAGGCCTTATGCGACGATGTTACAGTATTGCGCAATGGTGTCGATGTCGCATCGCTGCCCATGAGCGAGACATCGGCAAACGGCATCGCGACACTGATGGTCGAGCGGGATTTAGGCGAGATGTTCCCGAAGCGACAAGTCGAACTCGGCGCCGAAATTCTGAAGGTTCGTAATCTCTCTGCGACCAGTCGTTTCCATGACATCAATTTCACGCTGCATCGCGGCGAAATCCTCGGCATTACCGGGCTGCTCGGCTCCGGAGCCAAGGACCTTCTGCGCACCCTGTTCGGGCTGCAGGCGGCAACGAGCGGCGAGATCGATATCGACGAGAAAGCCTTGAAGCCGCGCAATCCGGGCGAGGCTGTCAACCATCAGTTGGCGCTAGTGCCGGAAGACCGACGTGGGCATGGCGTCGGGCTCGATCTGAGCGTAGGAGAAAACATCACGCTCTCGAGCCTTGCCCGTTACACACGCCTCGGCTTTCTCGATCGCAGGCGCGAGGCAGGCGATACCGACGAACTCATCAAGCGTCTGCAGATCAAGACAGCGGGACGAGAAGCTCTGGTCCGCACGCTGTCGGGCGGCAACCAGCAGAAGGTGGCGATCGCCAAATGGCTGAGCCGCAAATCGGAAATCTATCTGCTGGATGAGCCGACGGTCGGCGTCGATATCGGCTCCAAGGTCGAGATCTATTCGCTCATCGGAGAACTTGCAGCCCGCGGTGCGGGTGTAATCGTGCTGTCGTCGGACCTGCCTGAACTCGTCGGTATAACCGACCGGATCCTCGTGCTCTTCCGCGGTCGCCTGACGCGAGCACTCGTTTCTTCCCAAACCACAACGGACGAAGTCCTGTCAGCAGCGACTGGAGCCATAGAAGGATTGCGTCATGTCGGCTGACGTCCAGTTCGCGTCTCTCCCTGAGGTTGGCAACACGCGCGCACTGCCGTCGGGTGGCAAGCTCGCCGCCGCGACCCTACGTTTCGGCTCGCTGCTCGCCTTCCTATCGATCCTGGTGATCTTTTCGCTGACAGCACCCTACTTCCTGAGCGTCGGCAATATCGGCAACGTGCTCGGCCAATCGGCCATTTCCGGCGTGCTTGCCATCGGCCTGACGATCGTGCTGATCGCGGGGGGCTCCAACGTGGTCACCGGCGGCATTGACCTTTCTCTTGCCGCCAACATGGGTCTCAGCGCAGCCGTTTACGCAACGCTGATCCAGCTGGGTTTCAGCGACCTGACAGCAGGTGCAGCCGCGCTCGCCACGGGCTTTGCGATCGGCATCGTCAATGCGCTCGCCATCGTGCTCGCGGGTATTGTGCCCCTGCTTGCGACGCTTGCCGTGATGAATGTCGTTGCCGGTCTGGAGCTCGTCCTGACCCAGAACACCGTTCTTCCGGCCACGACGGATTTCCTGACTGCGCTTTCCGCTTCGGACGGCTTCGGCATCCCTGTCCTTGCCTATGTGCTGATCGGCTTTTCGATCATCACCGCGGCCATTGTTCAATATACACCGCTCGGCCTACGGCTTTACGCAGTCGGGGAATTTCCCGAAGCGGCGCGGGCCGCCGGGCTTCCATTGAAGAAGCTGGTTGCGAGCGCATTCGTCGCGAGCGGGCTTTGCGGCGGTATCGCCGGCGTGCTGTCGGTATCCTATCTCAGTGGCAGCACGACCGGCTCAGGCGAAATGCTTCTTCCTGTGGTGGTGACGGCGCTGCTCGGTTCGGTCTTCTCACGCCGCCTGGTGCCGACGATCGGCGGGACATTGATATCGACGCTGTTCGTCGGTTTCCTCATCAACGGTTTCCAGCTTCTGAACCTTCCGAGCACGCTGGTGAGCGGCGTTCAGGGTCTGCTCATCCTGGTCGTCGTCTCGGCCACCACCTTGTTGCGCAAACGGGAGATCTGACATGTCCGTCGCCGCCATCTCAGGAAGGCCTCTGGCCGGCATCGCCCGCTATGGCCTCATTATCGCGCTTGTTGTCGTCTTCTCGCTCTTCTCCGTGGCTGCCCCCACATTCCTCAGCGCCGGCAATCTGCAGAGCATTCTCGTCAACAATTTCACGCTGCTTGCCATCGTCTCGATCGCAATGACCTTTGCCGTCGCAACGGGTGGCATTGATCTTTCCGTCGGCACCGCCGTCGATTTTGCAAGCTTTGCCTTCGTCTCAAGCATTCTGGCCGGCCTGCCCGTGCCGTTGGCGGCTTTGTCGGGCCTTGGCGCCGGGGCGCTGGTTGGGGCGTTCAATGCCGCATTGATCTCCGGTATCGGCGTGTCGCCATTCCTGGCAACGCTCGGGACGCTGTTCATCGGTCGCAGCATCCAACAGCTTCTGACGGGCGGCGGCAATCCGGTCTATCTGCCACCATCAGGCGTCCCCGAGGCATTTCGCTTCATCGGACACGGTACGATCGGAAACATTCCCGTACCATTGCTGATTGCCGCCGTCATCATCGCCGGGGCGGCCTTGCTCTTTGCTCGGATGCGCTTCGGACGCGTGGTCCTGGCAATCGGCATCCAGCCGCGGACTGTGCGATATTCGGGGATTGCGCTTCGGGGCCATGTTGCCGCGACATTCATTCTTGCCGGCATCATAGCCGCTTTTGCCGGGCTGATCCTGACGGCGACGGTGACGGTCTACATCCCCTCCTCCGGCAATGGCTTCATGTTGAATGCCATCGGCGCCACCTTCATCGGCACAACTCTCTCGCCGCTAGGGCGGCCGAACGTCGCCGGCACGGTGCTCGGCGTTCTGCTCCTGAGCATCGTCGCCAACGGCCTGCTACTGACCGGCCTGAACTTTTACTGGCAGCAGGTTGGAACAGGCTTGCTCATCTTCGCCGTGCTCGCCTTCAGTTTCGTCAACAAGAAGGCCGTCGGCGCCTAAGCCCCGGCTCACCAAAATCATGCAGGAACACTAGAGATGACCCGCGAAATCAGGCTCAACGCTTTCGATATGAACTGTGTCGGACACCAGTCGCCGGGATTGTGGCGCCATCCGCGCGACAAATCCTGGACCTACAAGGATCTCGACTATTGGGTGCACCTGGCAAAGACGCTGGAGCGCGGCAAGTTCGATGGGCTCTTCATCGCCGATGTGCTCGGCGTCTACGACGTGCTGAACGGCAATGTCGATGCGGCCTTGCGCCATTCCGCGCAAGTCCCGGTCAACGATCCGTTGCAGCTCATTCCGACCATGGCTTACGAGACGGAGCACCTCGGCTTCGGCCTGACCGCCTCGCTCTCCTTCGAGCATCCCTATACCTTCGCCCGACGCATTTCGACACTCGACCATCTGACCAAGGGCCGCGTCGGCTGGAACATCGTCACCTCCTATTTGAACAGCGGCGCCCTCAACATCGGCCAGGCGGCACAATCGAAGCATGACGACCGCTACGGCCTGGCGGAAGAATATCTCGAAGTCTGCTACAAGCTCTGGGAAGGCAGCTGGGAAGATGATGCCGTTATCCGCGATCGCGAAAAGGGCATTTTCACGCGGCCGGAAAAGGTCCATCCGATCCGCCATTCCGGAACGCATTTCACCGTCCCCGGCATTCATCTGAGTGAGCCGTCGCCACAGCGCACGCCGGTGCTCTATCAGGCCGGCTCCTCGAGCCGCGGCAAGGATTTTGCCGGCGCTCACGCAGAATGCATCTTCGTGGCGGCCCCCTCGAAAGCGGTGCTGAAGCGCTATGTCGCCAATGTTCGCGAGGCCGCCGAGCGCGCCGGCCGCAATCCCCGCGAAATCCTATCCTTCAACCTGCAGACCGTGATCCTTGGCGAGACCGATGCGGAAGCGCAGCGCAAGTTCAACGAATACCGTCAATACGCCTCCCTCGAAGGCGCACAGGCGCTGATCTCGGG
>NZ_JAELTU010000262.1 GCF_016429015.1 Rhizobium sp. ASV20 | reverse complement strand
TGAACCGGGAAGGCGATTTTGCATGCCGGGCTTATCGCATTTCGGCCGCCCGGCGCTGGGTACTGGTAGAGGCACATGGCACGCATCGTGATGAAATTCGGCGGAACCTCCGTCGCGGATCTGGACCGTATCAAGAACGTCGCACGCCATGTGAAACGTGAAGTCGATGCCGGCCACGAGGTTGCCGTCGTCGTTTCCGCCATGTCCGGCAAGACTAACGAGCTGGTCGGCTGGGTGCAGAACATTCCGAAGGTCGCCGGCGCCGATCATTCGATTTACGACGCGCGCGAATATGATGCCGTCGTTGCGTCGGGCGAGCAGGTAACGTCTGGCCTTCTGGCGATCGCGCTGCAGGCCATGGGCGTCAATGCCCGTTCCTGGCAGGGCTGGCAGATTCCGATCCGCACGGACAACGCCCATGGCGCCGCTCGAATCCTGGAAATAGACGGCACTGAGATGGTCCGTCGCATGGGAGAAGGCCAGGTGGCTGTCGTCGCCGGCTTCCAGGGCCTCGGTCCGGACAATCGCATTTCAACGCTTGGTCGCGGTGGCTCGGATACGTCGGCTGTTGCGATCGCCGCTGCCGTCAAGGCCGACCGCTGCGACATCTACACCGACGTCGACGGCGTCTACACGACCGACCCGCGTATCGAGCCCAAGGCTCGCCGCCTGAAGAAGATCGCCTTCGAGGAAATGCTCGAAATGGCGTCTCTCGGCGCCAAGGTACTGCAGGTGCGCTCCGTCGAGCTGGCCATGGTCTTTAAGGTTCGCACCTTCGTGCGCTCTTCTTTCGAGGATCCCGATGCACCGGGCATGGGCGATCTGCTTAACCCGCCCGGAACGCTGATTTGTGACGAGGATGAAATCGTGGAACAGGAAGTAGTCACCGGCATTGCCTATGCCAAGGATGAGGCCCAGATCTCGTTGCGCCGTCTTGCCGACCGGCCGGGCGTTTCCGCCGCCATCTTCGGGCCGCTGGCCGAAAGCCACATCAATGTCGACATGATCGTCCAGAACATCTCCGAGGACGGCTCCAAGACCGACATGACCTTCACGGTTCCTTCCGGCGATGCCGAAAAGGCGCTGCGCGTTCTCGGCGAGAACAAGGAAAAGATCGGTTACGACGTCGTACAGAGCGAATCAGGTCTGGTGAAAGTTTCGGTCATCGGCGTCGGCATGCGCTCGCATGCAGGCGTGGCTGCGACCGCTTTCCGGGCACTTGCCGAAAAAGGCATCAACATCAAGGCTATTACGACGTCAGAAATCAAGATTTCTATCCTGATTGACGGTCCTTATGCAGAACTCGCAGTCAGGACTTTGCATTCCTGCTACGGTCTGGATAAGAGTTGATTAAGGACTGCTGACAACGGACCGTGACGGAGGCGAGTTTCGGCCGGCCCTGACGTGGGCAAGAGTGGCATGATATCTTGATTCGGGAGCTAGAGACGCAATGAGAGACCTATCCGGCGGTCCACGCGTTCTGCTCAAGCGGCTGCGCGAACTTATGGCGGAGCCGCTGGAGCCGCAGGAGCGCCTTGACCGGATCGTTCGACAGATTGCCGGCAACATGGTCGCCGAAGTCTGCTCGGTCTACGTGCTGCGCGCTGACGGTGTGCTCGAGCTTTATGCGACCGAGGGCCTTAACAAGGAAGCCGTCCACCTCTCGCAATTGAAGATGGGTCAGGGTCTCGTCGGTACGATTGCCGCGTCCGCCCAACCGCTCAATCTGTCCGACGCGCAATCGCATCCCGCTTTCCGCTACCTGCCGGAAACCGGCGAAGAAATTTATCACTCCTTCCTCGGTGTGCCGATCCTGCGTACTGGCCGGTCGCTCGGCGTTCTCGTCGTGCAGAACAAGGCGAGCCGGAATTATCGCGAGGAAGAGCTGGAAGCACTTGAGACGACGGCCATGGTGCTGGCCGAAATGATCGCCACCGGCGAGCTGAAGAAGATCACCAAGCCTGGCCTCGAGCTCGATCTGACGCGTTCCGTCACCATCGATGGCGACAGCTATAATGAAGGCATCGGCCTCGGCTATGTCGTGCTGCATGAGCCGCGCATCGTCGTCACCAATCTGCTGAACGAGGATGCAGACAAGGAAATCGGCCGTCTGGCCGAAGCACTCGGCTCGCTGCGCATCTCGATCGACGACATGCTGTCGCGCCGTGACGTGTCCATGGAAGGCGAACATCGCGAGGTGCTTGAGACCTATCGCATGTTCGCGCATGACCAGGGCTGGGTGCGCAAGCTGGAGGAGGCCGTTCGCAACGGCCTGACAGCGGAAGCCGCAGTCGAAAAGGTGCAGAGCGATACCAAGGCGCGGATGATGCGCCTGACCGATCCCTATCTGCGCGAACGCATGCACGATTTCGAGGATCTGGCGAACCGCCTGCTCCGGCAGTTGACCGGCTATTCCGGCCGCACGAGCGCCGAAGGCTTCCCGAACGATGCGATCATTTTCGCGCGCGCCATGGGAGCCGCCGAACTGCTCGATTATCCCCGCACCAATATTCGTGGCCTCGTGCTGGAAGAAGGTGCTGTGACGAGCCATGTCGTCATCGTCGCGCGCGCCATGGGCATTCCGGTCATTGGTCAGGCGACTGGAATTGTCGCGCTCGCCGAAAACGGCGATCCGGTCATCATCGATGGCGATGGCGGCCATGTTCATCTTCGGCCGATGGCCGATCATCAGCGTTCCTACGAGGAAAAGGTGCGGTTCCGTGCCCGCCGGCAAGAGCAGTTCCGTGCGCTGCGGGCGGTCGAGCCCGTCACCAAGGACGGGCAGCGGATTTCGCTGCTGATGAATGCCGGCCTGCTGGTCGATCTGCCGCAGCTCGCGGAATCCGGCGCCGAGGGTATCGGCCTGTTCCGCACCGAATTGCAGTTCATGATCGCTTCGACCATGCCGAAGGCCGAAGAGCAGGAAATATTCTACCGCAATGTGATCAAGCAGGCGGATGGACGCGTCATCACCTTCCGAACGCTCGATATCGGCGGTGACAAGGTCGTGCCCTATTTCCGTGCCCATGAGGAAGAGAACCCGGCGCTTGGCTGGCGCGCCATTCGTCTTTCGCTCGATCGGCCAGGTTTGCTGCGCACGCAGCTGCGCGCCATGCTGAAAGCAGCGGCCGACACCGAGCTGAAGATGATGGTGCCGATGGTCACCGAAGTCTCCGAGATCAGAGCGGTGCGCGAGCTGTTGCAGAAGGAAGTGCAGCATCTCTCGCGTTTCGGCCATGGATTGCCGCGCAAGCTGCAGTTCGGCGCCATGCTGGAAGTCCCGGCGCTATTGTGGCAGCTGGACGAGTTGATGGCCGAAGTCGATTTCGTCTCGGTCGGTTCCAACGATCTGTTCCAGTTCTCGATGGCGGTGGATCGCGGCAATGCCCGCGTGTCGGATCGCTTCGATCCGCTCGACCGGCCGTTCCTGCGCATTCTCCGTGACATCGTGCGGGCCGGCGAGCGCAACAAGACGCCGGTCACGCTCTGCGGCGAACTTGCCGGCAAGACGATTTCCGCCATGGCGCTGCTTGGCATCGGTTTCCGTGCGGTTTCGATGTCGCCGGCCTCGATCGGTCCGGTGAAAGCGATGCTTCTCGGGCTCGATCTTCAGGCTCTGTCTGAAGTCATGGAGGAGGCGCTGAACGACAAGCGCCCGACGACCTCGATGCGCGATATCCTTGTTCGTTTTGCCGAGAGCCATAATATTCCGCTCTAGAGCGGGATCTCTTAGGGCACACAGCGATTTCCGGACAAGATCATGCGCATCACATCACAGCAGAGATAATAAGAAGAATTGGAGTTCAGGGTGGCGAAGCTCCCCGTTGAAAAAATGCGTGAACTCGAGCGTCGCTTCGGCGAAATCGAAGCGCGCATGTCCGCCGGCCCAGCCGCGGACGTTTATGTGAAGCTCGCTTCCGAGTATTCCGAACTACAGCCTGTGGTGGCCAAGATCCGCGACTACGAGCGGGCCATCGCTGAAGCTGCAGATCTCGACACCATGCTTTCCGACAAAACGGTCGATCGCGAGATGCGCGATCTCGCCGAGATGGAGTTGCCTGAGGTGAAGGAGCGCATCGCGACGCTCGAACAGGAAATGCAGATCCTGCTGCTGCCAAAGGACGCGGCCGACGAGAAAAGCGCGATCCTCGAAATCCGGGCCGGTACGGGCGGCTCCGAAGCTGCCCTTTTCGGTGGCGATCTCTTTCGTATGTATGAGCGCTTTGCCGGCAGCAACGGCTGGAAGGTCGAAGTCCTTTCCTCGAGCGAGGGCGAAGCGGGCGGTTACAAGGAAATCATCGCGACGATCAGCGGCAAGGGTGTGTTCTCCCGGTTGAAATTCGAGTCCGGCGTTCATCGCGTCCAGCGCGTGCCGGAAACCGAAGCCGGCGGTCGCATTCATACGTCGGCGGCCACCGTCGCCGTACTGCCGGAGGCTGAGGAAATCGATATCGAGATTCGGCCCGAGGATATTCGTATCGACACGATGCGTTCTTCCGGCGCCGGCGGCCAGCACGTCAATACTACCGACTCGGCTGTACGCATCACCCACATCCCGTCGGGGATCGTGGTGACGAGTTCGGAAAAATCGCAGCATCAGAACCGCGCCAAGGCAATGCAGGTTTTGCGTTCGCGCCTGTTCGACATGGAGCGCCAGCGCGCCGACAGCGAGCGTTCCGCTGACCGCAAGAGCCAGGTTGGCTCGGGCGACCGCTCCGAGCGGATCCGAACCTACAATTTCCCGCAGGGCCGCGTTACGGACCACCGCATCAACCTGACGCTCTATAAACTTGACCGGATGATGGAAGGCGAAATCGACGAAGTGGTCGACGCGCTTCTGGCGGATTTCCAGGCGAGCCAGCTTGCTCAGTTGGGTGAACAGGCATGAGTAGCGGGCAGGGGTCGACCGTCGCGGGGCTCCTGCAGGAGGTGCGGTCCCGCTTCGCCGAGGCCGATCTCGACGATCCCGCCACCGAAGCCCGTATCCTTGTCGGCGGTCTGCTGCATCTTTCGTCCACAGAGCTCGTGACGCGCAGTTCCGATGCGGTCTCGCCCGAGGATGTGGAAAGGGCACGGACGGCAGTCGGCCGCAGGCTCAATCATGAGCCGGTTCATCGCATCCTCGGCGAGCGTGAATTCTACGGATTGCCTTTGCGGCTGTCTGCGGCAACGCTTGAACCCCGGCCGGATACGGAAATTCTCGTCGATACGATGCTTGCGCATGTTCGACGGCTTGAATCCGAGGTCGGCAATATCCACATACTGGATATCGGAACGGGAACAGGTGCCATCTGTTTGGCCCTTCTTCATGAATGCCCGCAAGCGACGGGCGTAGGTTCCGATATTTCCAGCGAAGCGCTGGAGACTGCTCGCGGGAACGCGGAGCAAAATGGACTGGCGGCGCGATTTACTACCGTGCATGGAAGCTGGTTTGAAGCCATCCACGAACGATTTCATGTGATTGTCTCAAATCCGCCCTATATTGCGTCCAGTGTCATTTCCACTCTCGCTCCAGAAGTAAAGGATTTCGATCCCCCCGCGGCCCTTGACGGAGGCCTTGATGGGCTGGATGCATATAGAGCGATCGCAAAGGATGCGGCGCGGTTTCTACACCCCAATGGTATGATTGGTGTCGAGATCGGTTACGATCAGCGTGAAACGGTGACTTCCGTTTTTGAAGGAGCAGGATTTCTCCTTGTCGAAGCGGTTCGTGACTACGGTCGGAACGACCGGGTGCTTGTGTTTGAGTTTCATCATTAACGTGACATTTTGCTGCAGATTTGTGGAACCTCTGTTGTTATCGCGAAGAAAAGGCTTGGATTTCCTGAGGAAGCGATATAGGTTGCGCTCACGCGTTGGGCGGCTGGGAATAGGCGAGACGATTCGCCTGTCTTGGACAGCCTCGGGGATCCGCTCTTTGGTAAGAGTGTCAAAGGTTGAAGATAACCCAATGCGTGATCAGTTAATCTGACGTAGTCGAGCGGCAGACCGGCGCTTAAAGCGCAGTTTGCTTGCGGCACGCAGGCCTTGGTTTCGGAAGTGACCGAACCGCGGCGGCAGGTGTCGTGTATGAATTTTATCCCAACGAAGAGAATTCAGGTGAAGGATCTATGAGGCCAGGACAGCAGAATAAGCGCGGTCGGGGGCGTGGTAACAACAACGGCGGCGGCGGCGGCGGAAATAACAACAATAATAATTTCAACCGCAAGGGTTCAAACCCGCTGACCAGAACCTACGACAGCTCCGGTCCCGATGTGAAGATCCGCGGAACCGCTCAGCATATCGCCGAGAAATACGCGGCCTTGGCTCGCGATGCTCAAAGCTCCGGCGATCGTGTCATGGCTGAAAACTATCTTCAGCATGCCGAGCACTATAATCGCATCATTGCCAGCGCCCAGGCGCAGATGCAGGAGCGCTATCAGCGCGACGAACACCACAATTACAATGAGCGTGATGGTGCAGACCGCGACATCGATGATATCGATGCCGGCGAGATGGACGATCAGCCGCAGATGGCGCCGCGTCCGGTACGTCCTCAGCCCGCCCCGGCTGTTGCCGCAGCTCCGGCTCCCGAGCCGGAAGTCATCGATGGCACCGGTCCGCAGCCAGTGATCGAAGGCATCCCTGCCGAAGTGGCGATCGAGGAAGAAACGCCTGCCGCCGAGCGCCAGCCGCGCCGCCGCAATGCTGGCAGCCGTCCGCGCCGCCAGCCGCGCCGTGCCGCCGCTGATGCGGAAGGCGAGGGCGAGGCTGCCTCCGGCGAAGCTCCGGCTTTGGCAGACGCTACTTCGGAATAATCTCCTCTCACTTTCCGGAGAGGCGATCGAATATCGAGACGGGAGCGGCAGCGCTGAAATGCTGCCGCTCCCGTTTTTTGTTTCACTTGTTTTTCGTATGCCGCCCAGGATGGTCGGCATTTTGGGTTTGCCGGATTGACCAGCGCGGAGGTTTTTCAGCCCGATGCCGATCCGGCTCGGCTCGCAATTTTTGTTGGCTTTTTTCGCTTTTCACGCCCTTTAAACTTCTGAGCGACCCTCCCATATTCTGCTCAGCTGCCTTGCCGCAAATCCCAATGGCGACAAGGCCGGGCCTGCCTCTTGAGGGGGCTCAATCTCAATCATCGATCTGCGCCGTTCAGGGCAGGCCGATCCATGGAGGTCTAATATGAATATTGAAAAATACTCCGAGCGGGTACGCGGTTTTCTGCAGTCCGCTCAAACCAATGCGCTTTCGCAAGGTAACCAGCAATTCACGCCCGA
>NZ_JAELTU010000261.1 GCF_016429015.1 Rhizobium sp. ASV20 | reverse complement strand
GCCACTGCCGGGCAACGTTTTCCGCCGTGATGCCCATGTGATAGCCGTAGAAGGCGTCCGTCAGGCCGTCCTTGATCATGGTGTCGATCATCTTCATGTCGCCCATCTTCGTGCCGGCACGGAGATTGGCTGCATGCGGGGCCATCGACATGGATTCCTGGCCGCCGGCGACAATGATCTTCGCATCGCCGGTCAGGATCTGCTGCATGCCGAGCGCCACGGCGCGCAGGCCGGAGCCGCAAAGCTGGTTGACGCCCCATGCGGTCGCTTCCTGCGGAATGCCAGCCTTCATGGCAGCCTGCCGGGCAGGGTTCTGCCCTTCGCCTGCCTGCAACACCTGGCCGAGAATCACTTCATCGACTTCTCTGGCATCGACGCCGGCACGTTCCAGCGCGCCCTTGATCGCCGTGGCGCCAAGCTCATGAGCGGGGACCGCTGCAAACGCGCCATTGAACGAACCGACGGCTGTACGGGCCGCGCTGGCGACAACGATGGATGAATTGCTCATGGAAGCCTCCTCACAGGATGAACATGTATATGAGGCGAAACTGTCAAAGCTTTGCGTCCGAGTCAAACAGCAAGAATTTCCGGCACGCAGATTTCATGAAGCCGTCATTGCCCGCAAAAAATCCAATCAAAGGAAAGGGCTTGCCGCATCGCACAAAGCGATTGTCACCAAGCTTCTTTTGCGTCTACACTCAGCGGTGGAGGAGCATTCCATACAATCAGACGGGGCCAGGAGACTGATAATGGCGAAGAATGACGGCCAGATCGTAATCAAGAAATACGCCAATCGCCGCCTATACAATACCGGTACCAGCACCTACGTGACGCTGGACGACCTGGCGGAGATGGTGAAGAAGGGCGAGGAGTTTACCGTCCAGGATGCCAAGAGCGGTGAAGACATCACCCATTCGGTCCTGACGCAGATTATTTTCGAGCAGGAATCGAAGACCGGAAACACGCTGCTGCCGATTTCCTTCCTGCGGCAGTTGATCGGCTACTATGGCGATCAAATGCAGATGGTCGTGCCGAGCTTCCTCGAGCATTCCATGCGCGCCTTCACCGAGCAGCAGACGCAGATGCGCGAGCAGATGAACCGTGCCTTTGGCGAGACGCCGCTCAGCAAGAACCTGCAATTGCCGATGCAGATGGTCGAAGAACAAGTTCGCCGCAACACGGAAATATTCCAGCAGGCCATGCAGATGTTCTCGCCCTTCATGAAGCCGCCAGCCAAGGAAACGCGCAAGGCGGAAGCCAAGGACATAGACGAGTTGAAGGAACAGCTTCGCGCCATGCAGAGCAAGCTGGATAGCCTCTAAGATCAGACCTCGCATCCACTTTGGGCGCGAGAGCCGCCAAGGCTTTTCGGACCGACGAAATCTCAACCAGCAAACAAAAAAGGCCGGCGAAACGCCAGCCTTTTTTATTCATACCATCAAGGCAGCGCTTAAATTATGCGCTTTCCTTCGGCGTCAGAACCTGACGGCCGCGATACATACCGGTCTTCAGATCGATATGGTGCGGGCGGCGCAGTTCGCCGGAGTTCTTGTCTTCGACATAGGTCGGAGCCTTCAGTGCGTCAGCCGAGCGGCGCATACCGCGCTTGGACGGGCTCGTTTTTCTCTTCGGTACAGCCATTTTCGTTACTCCAATTGGCGGACGAAACATATCCGCGGCCAGCCAGGCGGCCGAAATAGACATGCATCAATTTCGGAATTTGGGCGGGCTTATACATGGCTTGCCGGGCTTTGACCAGTCCCTTCCAGCATTTTTTGCCCGGCGCGCCAGAATCCGATCGAATCGGCCCTTCAGTCCTCATCCTCCGGAACGATCCAGGTTTCCTTCAGTGCTGCCTCTTCCCATTTCTTCCAGGCAGGCAGCGCCTTCATAACAGCCATATAGGCCCCGGTCTCGGCCGACACGGCGATATCATAGCGTTCGAGGCGGCTGACGACCGGTGCGAACATTGCATCGGCGCCGGAAAAGGCGCCGAACAGGAACGGACCGCCGGAACGGGAGCGGGCTTCGTGCCAGATAGTTTCGATACGCGCCACATCCTTCATGACCTCGCCGGGCAGATCAGGGCGGCCAACCGGACGACGCATGTTCATCGGGCAATTGCTACGCAATGCGCTGAAGCCCGAAACCATCTCCATGCTGTAGGAGCGTGCCAGGGACCGCGCCTGCCGATCCCGCGGAAGCAGACCGGCATCCGGGAAGAGTTCGGACACATATTCGATAATGGCAAAGGACTCCCAGACCTTGAAACCGCCATGGTCCAGCATCGGCACTTTGCCTGTTGGAGAAACCTCGCGGATCTGCGGATTGCCCGCCGGAAAATCGAACGGGATCAGCACCTCTTCGAAGGCGATGCCACAACCCTCCAGCGCAATCCATGGCCGAAACGACCAGGAGGAATAGTTCTTGTTGCCGATATAGAGGGTCAGCTTGTCCATAAGCTCTGCTTTCCTGTTAGTTTCGAAATTCAAAGACGAGGAGCTCCTCGAAATGGTTCATGTCGCCGAACGAGCAAAAGGCCGGCGGCCGCAATTCCAGAACGGGCACCTCGGCGCGCAGCATCGCCGCAACCTCATCCAGCATAGCTTGCCAGCACGGCAGCGCCTCGTCCACCAGCCGGTCGATGGCGTAGGCAAACGTGATATGGAAAGGATAGGTCTCGTGATCGGGATGGCGATAGCCGAGGAGATCCGCCAGCGCATTTCGCCAGGCGCGCATAGTCTTGCGGTCCGCTTCCGTTACCCCGTCGACGAGAAGGCCGCTCGGCCGAGCGCGGGTTACCGCCACCTTGAACGGATCGTGCATGGAAAAGACCTTCAGCCGCTCACCATGATCCCGGTCATTTCGTCGATCGGCGCGTCGAGCGCGATGTCGGCCGGCCAAAAGAGCCGGCTGCGGCGATATTCGATAATGCCCTGAAACAGGGTCATGTGCAGGCTCGAGACCGGCGTGAAGGCGAATTGTCCGGCCTCCGGCATATCCAGATATCTTTGCCGGGCGGCAACCATCGCACGCTGCGTTTGCGAACCGTCCTCGACATGGCAGACGATCGTATTGCCCGGCTCGGGCTTGAAGACGCCGGAGCTATCATAGCGTGTGCCGAGATGAGGCGGCGGCTCCGGATGGAGGCTCTTGGCATATTTGAGCAGCTCGGGAGAGAAAGCGTCGAAATTCATCAGAGCGTCCGATCTTCGTTGGCAGATCATCCGCCCTTATGTCATGGCCAAGAATGCCAGATGACAACAAGCCGATCGAACGACAAGTTCTGATCTCAGTCATAAAGACATTTGATATATGCGTCGGCATTGCGCGCACGGCGCTGGATCAGCGAGGCGAGCTGGCTGAGCCCACGCCCCGGCCTGCTGGCCACCCGGTCGATCGGGTTGGGGAGAGAAACGGCCAGAACTGCCGCCTGGCGGCCCGTCAGCTTGGAAGCCGGCACCTTGAAATGATAGCGCGCCGCCGCCTCGATGCCGTAGATGCCTGGCCCCCATTCGGCGATATTGAGATAGATCTCCATCATCCGCCGCTTCGACCAGACCGTCGAGGCCGAGACCGCAAGCGGCAATTCCATCGTCTTGCGTACAAACGAGCGGCTGTTCCAGAGGAACAGATTTTTCACCGTCTGCATCGGGATGGTGCTGCCGCCGCGCGTCGACTTGCCTCGCAGCGTCTCCTGGACAAGCATCCGCATCTCGCCCCAATCGACACCGCCGTGGAAGCAGAACTGGCCGTCCTCCGAGACCATGACGGATTTCACCAGGACCGGAGCAATATTCTCGAGCGGAACCCAGCGTCGATCATAGCCCTGAAAGGTAACTGCATCGCCGATCATCAGCGTCGAAACCGGGTGAATGAACGGCAGGAGATAGAGTAAAATAAAGAGATAAGGCAGCAAAAACAGGCCGATCACCACCAGGACGATACGCTGCCAAAGCGGACGGGCACGGAAGCGCGCCAACAAGGAGGACCGTCGCGGCACCTCGGCTTCCTCTTCATTGTCCGTCGATATGTCCAATTGCCTGACGTCCACGGTCGCTCCATCCCGGTACACTCTCCATGTATCCGGGAAACGCTCTGATGCTGCACTCGTCATATCGTCTACACAGAGCGATGACCAGAGTGCGACGTCATTCCCCACGCCGCTGTCGACAATTCTCGTTGCCAGCAACCGCCTCTCATGCCAAACAGCCGCCATGGATAGCACCCACTCCTCATTCGAGCGCCGCCTTAAGGATGGTGCCGGCAAGATCGAAGCCCTTCTCAGCAGGCTCTTGGCCGATGCCAGCCTCGATGATGAAGTCGTTCGCCCTGCCCGATTGCTGAGCGCGATGCGCCATGGCGTACTGAACGGCGGGAAGCGCCTGAGGCCGTTTCTGGTGATGGAGTCTGCAGCTCTTCTCGGCGGCAATGCCGATGCCGCCCTCCGGGTAGGCGCTGCACTCGAATGCGTTCATTGCTATTCGCTCGTTCACGACGACCTGCCCGCCATGGACGATGACGACCTGCGCCGTGGCCAGCCGACCGTGCATATCGCCTACGACTATGCCACGGCCATCCTGGCGGGCGACAGCCTGCTGACCTATGCCTTCGACATCATCGCCGCCCCGGAAACCGATTTGCCCGCAGACCGGAAAATGGCGCTCGTGCTGGCGCTGTCCCGGGCAGCCGGCATCGGCGGCATGGCCGGCGGCCAAGCGCTCGATCTCGCCGCAGAGAAGGAAACGCCCGACGAAAGCGGTATCACGACGCTGCAGGCAATGAAGACCGGTGCGCTCATCCGCTTCGCCTGCGAAGCTGGTGCCATTCTCGCTGGCGCCTCCGTCGAAGACCGCAAGCGCCTTCGAACCTTCGGCGAAAAGATCGGCCTGGCCTTCCAGCTCGCCGACGACCTGCTTGACCTCACCGCTGACGCCGCGACCATGGGCAAGGCGACCGGCAAGGACGCCGCGCGCGGGAAGGGAACGCTGGTGGGCCTGCATGGTCAGGAATGGGCCGAAGCAACCGTGTCGAGACTGGTGAGCGAAGCGGGCGACCTGCTATCCGTCTATGGCGGCAAAGCGGGCACTTTGGTCGAGACGGCCCGCTTCGTGGCGAACCGCAGAAGCTGAGCCCTTTCTCGTTATCCTGTCCGGCCGCAGGCCAGCCGAACTCGCCGAATGTCACCATGACAAGATTCCGGCGACCAAAGGGTGATTTTCGGCAGTTGATGTGACAAGTTCCGCTACCGAACAGGCCTTTGGACACGAAATTCTTCGCGTCGGCCAATTTCCCGGGACGTCTACCATGCGCGAAGCGCTTGCCTATCTGCCGCAGATCCTGCCGGCCTACATCGCCTACATCATTGCCGTCGTCAGTCCGGGGCCGGCCATCATGGCCATCATCGGCACGTCGATGACCCACGGCCGCAAGGCAGGCATGACCCTTTCGCTCGGTATCTTCGGGGGATCGCTGACATGGGCCATTGCCGCTGGCGCGGGCCTAGCCACTCTGCTGCAGACTTACGCCGTCGCGCTGGAGCTGCTGAAGATTTTCGGCGGCCTCTATCTGCTCTATCTCGCCTACAAGGCGTTTCGCGCCGTTCGTGCAAATGGAGAGCTGACGACCGCAGCCGCAGAGGAGCCGAAAACGCCCAGTTTCAAATCGCTGATCCTGCGCGGCTACGGCATCCACGTCACCAACCCGAAGGCGATCTTCGCCTGGCTCGCCATCATTGCGCTCGGCATGCCGCAGGGTGCACCCGCCTCTGTCGCAGTGCTGATCATCGCCATCTGCTGCAGCACCGGTTTCGTGATCTTTATGGGCTATGCGATCCTGTTTTCGACATCGCATGCCCTCAAGGTCTACCGCAATGCGCGCCGCTGGATCGAGGGAGCCATGGCAGGCTTCTACTGCTTCGCCGGTATCAAGCTACTGACCAGCAACATTTAAGGCCGTTTCCAGGAAAGCCGCGCAACGGCTTTCCGAGTAAAACCATTCGAAAATAAACTGATAGCGTGGAGCAGCGGCGGATCACTCCGCCGCAACGTCCTTCCGGCCGAAGCGCTTCTCGATATAGTCGGCAACAAGCGCCTCGAAATCGGAAGCAATGTTCGGGCCGCGTAGCGTCATGGCTTTCTGGCCGTCGATGAAGATGGGAGCGGCCGGCGTCTCGCCGGTGCCGGGCAGCGAGATACCGATATCGGCATGCTTGCTTTCGCCGGGCCCGTTGACGATGCAGCCCATGACGGCAACGTTCAGAGCTTCGACGCCCGGATATTTCTCGCGCCAGACCGGCATGTTCTTGCGAATGTCGTTCTGGATGTTCTGTGCCAGTTCCTGGAAGACAGTCGAAGTCGTGCGGCCGCAGCCGGGACAAGCCGCAACCACGGGGATGAACTGGCGGAAGCCCATGACCTGCAGCAGTTCCTGCGCCACCTGCACCTCGCGGGTGCGATCGCCATTCGGCTCCGGCGTCAAGGAAACGCGGATGGTGTCGCCGATGCCGTGCTGCAGCACATAGCCCATGGCGGCGGAGGAGGCGACGATGCCCTTCGAACCCATGCCGGCTTCAGTGAGGCCGAGATGCAGCGCATGGTCGGAACGCTCGGACAGCATGGAATAGACGGCAATCAGATCCTGCACCTGGCTGACCTTGGCCGACAGAATGATACGGTTGCGCGGCAGGCCGATTTCCTCGGCGAGATCGGCGGAGATCAGCGCCGACTGCACGATCGTCTCACGCGTCACCTGGCGAGCCGACAGCGGCGAGCCTTCGGCGGCATTCTTGTCCATCAGCGCGGTCAGGAGATCCTGATCGAGCGAACCCCAGTTGACGCCGATGCGCACCGGCTTGTCGTAGCGGATCGCCATCTCGATAATCTCGGCGAACTGCTTGTCCTTCTTGTCCTTGAAGCCGACATTGCCGGGATTGATGCGATATTTCGCCAGCGCTTCGGCGCAGGCGGGATGATCGGCAAGCAACTTGTGGCCGATATAGTGGAAATCGCCGATGAGCGGCACGTCCATGCCGAGACGCAGCAGCCGCTCGCGGATCTTCGGCACGGCGGCAGCGCTTTCGTCACGATCGACGGTGATGCGCACGAGCTCGGAGCCGGATTTGTAGAGGGCGGCGACCTGGGCGACGGTCGAATCGATATCGGCCGTATCGGTATTGGTCATGGACTGCACGACGACGGGGGCACCGCCGCCGACGATCACGCCGCCGACATCGACGGCAACGGAGGAACGGCGCGGTTTCGGGTCGAAATCGGTGGCGGACGACATGGAAAGCTCTCGCAGG
>NZ_JAELTU010000260.1 GCF_016429015.1 Rhizobium sp. ASV20 | reverse complement strand
CGCTCTCGGACATAAACCTGTCCATCCGGGCCGGCGAAATCCTAGGCGTCGTCGGGGAGTCGGGCGCGGGTAAATCCATGACCGGCCTTGCCATTCAGGGGCTTCTCGAGCGCCCGGGGCGTATCGCTGGCGGCGAGATCTGGCTCGGCAAACAGCGGATCGATACGCTTGATGACCGGGCGATGGAGCGCGTGCGCGGCCGCGAAATCGGTGCGATCTTCCAGGATCCCCTGACTTCACTCAATCCATTGTTCACCGTCGGGGCGCAGCTTTCGGAAACGATCCGGCAGCATCTGTCGCTCGGCAAGACCGAGGCAAAGGCCCGCGCCGTGCAGCTATTGCGGGATGTCGGCATTCCCTCGCCGGAGGAGCGGGTCAATCACTATCCGCACCAGTTCTCCGGCGGTATGCGCCAGCGCGTGGTGATTGCGCTTGCGCTTGCGGCCTCACCGAAACTGATCATCGCTGACGAACCGACGACCGCACTCGACGTCTCGATCCAGGCGCAGATCATCTCGCTGCTGCGCCGGCTGTGCAAGGAGAAGCAGGCGGCCGTGATGCTGGTGACGCACGATATGGGCGTCATTGCCGAGGCGGCGGACCGCGTAGCGGTCTTGTATGCCGGCCGCCTGATCGAGATCGGCCCTGTGGAGCAGGTGCTTCACGCACCGCGCCATCCCTATACGCAGGGCCTGATGGCCTCGATCCCATCGCTCGGTGCGCGCGTGGCAAAGCTCAATCAGATCGACGGTTCTATGCCCCGGCTGGATACCCTTCCGCAGGGATGCGCCTTCAACCCACGTTGCAAATCCGCCGGTCCGCGCTGTCGGCGCGAGCTGCCAGAACTGATCCCCGCCGGCGATGGTGCAAACGCCTGCTGGCTCAACGCGGGAGGCACCGCATGACGATGTCAGCTCAAAAGGTCGTGGCACTGACCGTCGATGGACTGGTCAAGACGTTCGACGTGTCCGCCCCGTGGCTCAACCGCGTCGTCGAACGCAAGCCGCGCCAGTTTCTTCAGGCCGTCAACGATATCAGCTTTACCGTGCCTGCCGGCGGTTGCCTCAGCATCGTTGGCGAAAGTGGCTGCGGCAAATCGACGGTGGCGCGGCTGGTGACCGGGCTTTACGCGCCGACGGGCGGTGAAATCCGCTTTTCGCCGGGGCGCAGCGGCGCGCCGCTGTCGGCCCAGATGATCTTTCAGGATCCATACGCCTCGCTCAATCCGCGCTGGCGGGTGAAGAACATCATTGCCGAACCGCTGCGCGAGCTGAAGCTGCGCAAGACCGCGGCGGAGATCACCGAACGGGTCGAGGAATTGCTGGTGACCGTCGGTCTATCCGTTTCGGACGGCGAGAAGTTCCCGCACGAGTTTTCCGGCGGGCAGCGCCAGCGCATATCGATTGCCCGTGCACTTGCCAGTGAGCCGGAGTTTCTCGTGTGCGACGAGCCGACATCCGCGCTCGACGTCTCGGTGCAGGCGCAGGTCCTGAACCTCATGCGCCGGCTGCAGGATGAATTGGGCCTGACCTATCTCTTCATCAGCCATGATATGAGCGTCGTGCGGCACATGTCGGACCGTATCGCCGTGATGTATCTGGGGCGGATCGTCGAAGAGGGAGATACGGAAGAACTCTTCGCTCACCCGCGCCATCCCTACACCCAGCTTCTGCTGCAAACCATCCCCAGCATCGCCGCCCCCAAACGCGATCAGGAACTGGTGGGTGGCGAGGTACCTAGCCCCCTGAAGCCACCATCGGGCTGCACCTTCCATCCAAGGTGCCCGCTTGCCACCGTGAGGTGTTCGGCGGAGGTGCCTGAGGTTCGCAGACTCTCGAATGGAACGAGGGTGGCCTGTCATCTCGTGACGGACGCGTGATCGGCGCGGACGTCCCGATTGCGTCAGGCCAGCGCGGCACGCAGATCGTGGGAGAGGTCGCGAATCTCGGTCAGGTCGAGTTCCGCTTCGACGTGCTCGAGGTGGTGAGCCATCAGATGAGTTGCTCTGTCCGCATTGTTGCCGACAATGGCCTCGACGATCTCGGCATGTTCGTCGGGACCGCAATTGAAGCGGTTGGTGTTGCGGTAGACGGCCGTGATCAGCGAGGAGCGGGAGATCAGGTCGCGCATGGTAGCGAAAAGGAAATCCGAGCCGACCGTCTCCGCCAGCAGCAAATGGAAACCGCCGGAAAGCTTGATGATATCGGTGGTGATGTCCTGCGCGTTGGCGATCCGCTCTTTGGCGACATGATCGCGCAGGCGCTTGATGTCGGCCTTGGAGACCCCCTTGCAGAGCCGCTCAACGACGCAGCGCTCGACTGTGCGACGAACGAAGAAGACGTCGCGGGCCTCCTCGACCGAAGGCTTGCAGACGAAGGCGCCGCGATTGGGGATGATGGCGACGAGACCGTCGCGCTGCAGCAGTGCCAGAGCCTGGCGAATACGCGCGCGGCTGACGTTGAAGATGGTGGCCATCTGCTCTTCCTTGAGCTGGACACCGGGTCTGAGTCGTCGCTCGGCGATCGACAGCCAGACTTTCTCGACAATCTGCTGAACAGAGACCCCTGTTTGGTCGGTCATGAATCTCACTCCTCGTTGCGGCTAGAGAAGCGCGAAGCGAAGGGAAAAGTCAATCACAACAATCGGTTTTTGATTGCAAAATTGTCTACAATATGGAATGACATTGTCAATCATAATGAATCCGCAGGATGGCGCAATGGAATTCGACTTTGCCGAACTTGAGCCTCAGAGCCGATATCGGCTTCTGACGAACTTCATCGGACCTCGGCCGATTGCGCTGGTCACGACGCGTTCTCCGGCCGGTCACAACAACGCCGCACCGATGAGCTTCTTCAATGTGTTCTCGCATGATCCGCCGATCGTGGTGCTGGGCATACAGCCACGCCTGAATGGCGAGGAGAAGGATACGCTCGCCAACATCAGGCGGACGCAGGAATTCGTGGTCAACATGGTCGACATGGGGATCTCGCAGCAGATGCTGGTCTGTGGCCTGGGTTTCGACAGCGAATTCGATGAACTCGCCATGGCCGGCCTCACGCCGAATGCCTGCCGCAAGATCGATGCATCCTTCGTCCAGGAGGCTCCCTGCATCTTCGAATGCCGCGTCGAGCGCCTCATCGACTATCCGCGCCGGACGCTGGTGCTGGGCGAAGTCGTCCACATGCATGTGCGGCGCAACTGCCTCGATGCCGAGGGTCACTATGTGGATCCGGAACATTATCAGCCGATAGCCCGCCTGCATGCCGACAACTATATCGTTTCGGATCGCCAGTTCGTCCTCAAGGCTCCGCCAATTACAGATTTCATCAAGCCGCAGCGCGATTAAGGATGGATGAAAGGTCCCCCCTCATGCATATTCGTCTCATCAATCCTAATTCCACGGCTTCCATGACGTCACAGGCGCTGGACAGCGCGTTGCGGGTCAAGCAGCAGGACACCAAAGTATCGGCGGTCAACCCTCTGGATACGCCGGTCAGCATCGAAGGCGGTGCGGACGAAGCAGCCGCTGTGCCGGGGATGCTCGCTGAAATCCTCAAGGGCGAGATGCTCGGCGTCGATGCCTATGTTGTCGCCTGCTTCGACGACCCGGGTCTCCATGCTGCCCGTGAAGTGGCGCGAGGGCCGGTCATCGGCATCTGCCAGGCGGCCGTACAGGTGGCCATGACCATCAGCCGTCGCTTCTCGATCATCACCACGCTGCCGCGCTCCATCCCGATCATCGAGGATCTGGTGAGCGACTATGGTGCCGAACGTCACTGCCGCAATGTTCGCGCCATCGACCTGCCGGTTCTTGGCCTGGAGGAAGATCCGGTCGAAGCAGAGCGGCTGCTGGTCGCCGAGATCGAAAGAGCCAAGCGCGATGATCGCGCCGAAGCCGTCATTCTCGGTTGCGCCGGCATGTCGTCCCTTTGCGATCGGCTGCAGGCGACAACCGGTGTGCCGGTCATCGACGGTGTCACTGCGGCTATCAAACTCGCGGAAGCGCTTGTCGGCGCAGGCTATACGACGTCGAAGGTCAACGCCTATGATTATCCTCGCGTCAAGGAAATGCCGCGTCGCAACTGCGCCTAGCCGATTGTCAACGGGGAGCTTTCATTCCGAATGAACCGGGTCTGGGAGATTCGTTTTGCACTGCCGACGCCTCTTGCTGGTCCTGTTACCGGCAGGTTGATGCAGGCGCACCTGTCGAAGCTGGCTTTGATTTCGGCATGGCTCCTTGTTGCGGTTCTCCACCTTCCTCTTCTTGCGAATGGTAATTCCATGGATACTCGATTGCACAATGCAGCTGCTGCGGACGATGTCGCGGCGATCCATCGGCTTCTCTCGAGCGGCGCCAATATCGACGCGCGAGACGACAGCGGTGCCACTGCCTTGCTCGTCGCAACCCACGGCGACAAGGCGAATGCCGCCCGCGCGCTGATCGAGGCCGGCGCCGACGTCAATGCCAAGGACGATATTCAGGACAGCCCCTACCTCTATTCTGGTGCCCGTGGTCACCTGGAAATTCTCAAGCTGACGCTTACCCATGGAGCGGATCTTGCGAGTGTAAACCGCTATGGCGGCACCGCGCTCATTCCCGCATCCGAGCGCGGCCATGTGGAAACGGTCGACACCTTGATCAGGGCCGGGGTCAACCTCGATCATGTCAATCGGCTCGGCTGGACCGCACTGCTGGAGGCGATCATTCTCAGCGACGGCGGCCCTCGCCATCTGCGAATCGTCGAGCTGCTGATCAATGCCGGAGCAAATGTCAATATCGCAGATCATGAAGGTATGACACCGTTGCAGCATGCTCGTGGCCGCAGTTACAACAAGATCGCGGCATTGTTGGAAAAAGCGGGAGCGAAGTGACGCGGTATTAAGGCTTTACGGCCATCCAATAATGCGATGGAGGTAAATGCTGGTGCCTCCCGGGAAATACTGAGAACGAAGGGCGAGACGATGCAAAGAATCTATTATTCCTCTCTTGGTGGCCATCCGCCTCAAAGCGATTTGCTGACGGGACGAGCCGTTTTCACGGAAGCCTATGCGGTCATTCCCAAAGGTGTGATGCAGGATATCGTCACCAGCTTCCTGCCGTTCTGGAACGATACGCGTTGCTGGGTCATCGCCCGCCCGCTCTCCGGTTTTGCCGAGACTTTTTCGCAATATGTCATGGAAGTCGCGCCCGGCGGCGGCAGCGATCGGCCTGAGCAGGATCCAGAGGCCGAAGGCGTGCTCTTTGTGGTCGACGGCGAGATCGAACTGACGCTGCCGACCGGCAAGCACCTTCTTCAACCGGGCGGCTATGCCTTCCTGCCGCCGGGCCTGCAATGGTCGCTCCGCAACCGCTCTGGCGCCCATGCCCGCTTCCACTGGATCCGCAAGGCCTATGAAGCCGTCGAAGGATTGGCTCATCCGGAACCGCTGATCCTCAACGAGAAAGATATAGCGCCCTCCGTGATGCCTGACACCGACGGGCGGTGGGCCACGACGCGTTTCGTCGATCCGACCGATCTGCGCCACGACATGCATGTGACGATCGTCACCTTGCAGCCGGGCGCCGTTATTCCCTTTGCCGAGACCCATGTGATGGAGCACGGCCTCTACGTGCTGCAGGGGAAGGCGGTCTATCGCCTGAACCAGGATTGGGTCGAGGTCGAAGCCGGCGACTTCATGTGGCTGCGCGCCTTCTGCCCGCAGGCGTGCTATGCCGGTGGCCCAGGGCCGTTCCGTTACCTGCTCTACAAGGACGTCAATCGCCATATGACGCTCCGCCCCTTCGGCTCGCGCCGCTAAGCAGAGCAGGTTCAAACGGGATAGTTCCTCCAAGCTCGCGCCCTGCCGGCGCGGGCTTTTGCGTTATGGTGCGGCCGGCCGATCAAAGTGCCGCCAGCCACGGATGATTTGGATGAGCCAGATCAAGCCAATCCCGAAGCCGCGTCCTTTCGGCGAAATCAAGCCGGGGTAGGGCGCGCTTGAAGTCTGCCTCATCCTTGTCGCGAAGATATTTGGCCTTGAACAGCAACACCGCGGCGGGTGTCAGATAGGGTATTCCGGCATCATTGAGTCGAACCATTTCGGAACGTGGTGCCTGGATGGCGGGATCGCGCTTGTAGGTCCAGGTCGATGATGTCCCCGCTTCGAGCATCATGTCGACCCGCCAACATGCGCTACGGGTGTCCATGCCCCACAGTTGCCAGACATGCGGTGGCGGGGATTGGGCCGGGGCAAGATGTTCGATGACACCGGAATGAACGGTGAAGAAATCCAGTTCGCCGAGTATCTCGCGAAATTCCTGGACGTTGCCGGGCAGGATCGCAAACTCCAGATCCTCGTGTTCGCGCGTTTGAGCGCCATGCCAAAGGTCGAGAGCCCATCCGCCGACCACATACCAAACGCCCGCAGCGTGTTTCAACCGATCTGCCAGTTCGGAAGGTAACCATGGCAACCATGCGTCGTCGGAGATCGGGCTCATCGGGTGTTTGGCTCGTGTTGAAGACGTGGCGTTGTCTATTGCCGCAATATAGGCGAGGCCTGTCGGGGCAAGTCGATATCATGGCTGCCAGCCATCGGGAAGCAGATCTCCTTCGCACTATCCAACGCCTGATGTTGAGGCGTTGACATGCATATTTGCCTGGAAGATAGAGGCTTTATGAAAGAGAAAACATCGGTGGGCATGCTGCTTGAAAACAGATCGGCCATCGATCGAGATGCCAGGAATGACACCAGGATATCCTTGAATGATGTTTGATCTGGCAGCCTATTTCGGCCTGTTTGTGGCGGCGCTCACCGCCGCAACGATCCTGCCCATGCAATCCGAAGCCGTACTCGTCGGCATGCTGCTGACGGAGACCTATTCCACCTTCGTGCTTGTTGCCGTCGCGAGCTTCGGTAATGTCCTCGGTTCATTGACCAATTGGGGCCTGGGGCGATGGATCGAACGTTTCCGCAATCGCCGCTGGTTTCCGGTCAGCGACAGCGCCATGGAACGAGCGCAAGGCTGGTATCGCCGGTATGGGCGATGGTCGTTGCTGGCGAGCTGGCTTCCTGTTGTTGGAGATCCAATCACGGTCGTGGCAGGCACTCTGCGGGAGCCATTGCCAACGTTTTTCTTGCTTGTCGCCATCGCCAAGATCGGGCGCTATGCGGTGTTGGCATTAGCGACAACGAGCCTGGTGTCGTGACGCACCGATCGATGGAGCGCCCATAGCAATCTAAAGGGCGCATGGGCTAATTTCACCAAACGGGAGGTGCTCCTCGATGTCGTCCGGCGATCCGGCTAAAGGAGTTCGATTTCCTGCATATTTCTTGTCGACAAATTGAATACAAGGCTGTATTGATGTTGTTGAGCGGGTGACGAGCGGCCGAGATTGGGTCAGGCATCGTTGCCGATGCATTCCGAGCCCAAGCGGCCAAGCCC